>DOFS01000077.1:0-7917 GCA_003523945.1 Nitrospiraceae bacterium
CGGTATTTAAAAGAGACGTTGGACATTGGGATGAAGCAAGTCTACGAAGTGGAGGTGGTCAGTCGAGATGGAGAGTTGCGGTCGGTGATGGTGAGTGTGGCCCCACTCCTGAATGATGAAGGCGTCTACAACGGCGTGTTGGGTATAGCCAGGGATATCACGGAGCGCAAGCACTTGGAACGACAAGTGCAAAATTCTGAGCGGTTAGCTTCCATCGGTAAACTGGCTGCCGGGGTTGCCCATGAAATCAACAACCCGTTAGGGGGAATTTTGAATTGTTTATATAATATTCGAAAGGGGACCCTCACGCCTGAGCGTTCTCAAGAATACCTCCATTTTATGGAGGATGGGCTGCGACGGGTTCAACGCATCGTCCGTCAGCTTTTGGATTTTTCTCAGCAACGCGAACCGGAATTGGCGATGACCAATCTTCATCAAATTTTAGATCGAGTGCTGGTATTGACCGAGCATGTATTTTTGGCCAAACATGCCACATGGAGTAAGGTTTATGATGAGACACTTCCTTCGGTGATGGTTGATGCGCACATGATTGAGCAGGTGTTGATGAATTTAGTCCTAAACGCGGTTCAGTCACTCAGCGATGGTGGGCAGGTGATTCTACGTACTAGAAAACAGGAAGAAGGATATGAGATTGAGGTTGAGGATACGGGATGTGGAATACCTTCAGAGATTCGACCCCATATTTTTGATCCTTTTTTCACGACGAAAGGGACTGGAGAGGGGACCGGGTTGGGATTGTCGGTGAGTTTGGGGATTGTGCAGCGGCATGCAGGTGAGATGTTGGTTGATAGTGAGGAGGGAAAAGGCACTCGTTTTACGATTCGCTTGCCATTGGTCAGATCTCGTGCAGGTACTCCTATAAAGGTGAGCACATGATTCGCGGTTCTGTCCTGATTATTGATGATGAGCCCTTGATGCGTGTCTCCATGGTGGATGCGCTGAAAGCAGTCGGGTATGAGGTACAGGAGGCCAGCACCGGATTGGAAGGACTGGAACGTTTGCAGGCTTCACGGTTCAATTTGGTGATTACAGATTTGCGATTACCCGGTGTGGATGGGCTACACATCGTGAAACAGTGCAGGGAGCAGTGCCCTGGAACGGAGGTAATTGTCATTACTGCCCATGGCTCTGTTGATACGGCAGTGGATGCGATGAAAAGCGGGGCCTATGACTACATCACGAAACCCTTTTCTATGGACGAGCTGTTGCTGAGTGTGGAACGGGTATGCGCGGTAGTGGCTCTTCGGGAAGAGAATCGAGTGTTACGGGATGAATTGGAAAAGAAATTTAGTTTTCAAGGGATTGTGGGGAAAAATGAGCGGATGCGACAGGTGCTGGAGAAAATCAAGTTAGTTTCGGCGACTGACGCGACGGTCTTAGTGGTAGGAGAAAGTGGAACGGGCAAGGAGTTAATCGCCAATGCCATCCATGCCAATAGCGGCCGCAAAAATCATGCGTTGGTAAAAGTGAGCTGTGCGGCGTTACCGGAAACGCTGTTGGAAGCCGAGCTGTTTGGGCATGAAAAAGGTGCGTTTACGGGGGCGCTCCGGCAACGGCATGGTCGGTTCGAGCTTGCCCATCAGGGAACGCTCTTTTTGGATGAAATCGGGGAAATTTCCCCCCTGGTACAGGTTAAATTGCTGCGTGTCCTACAGGAACGGCAATTTGAACGCGTCGGGGGGAATGACACGATTGAAGTGGATGTGCGATTAGTGTGTGCGACGCAGAAGGACTTGCGGAAAGAGGTCGAGCAAGGACGATTCCGCGAAGATCTCTATTATCGATTGAATGTGGTGCCCGTTCAGCTTCCCCCTCTTCGGGAGCGTCGAGAGGATATCTTCATGATCGCGCAGCATTTTTTGCTGACAATGGCGGGTCGAAACCACCAAGAAACCAAAGCATTATCGCGGCAAGCTCGTGAGGTGTTATTGCAGTATTCTTTTCCAGGGAATGTTCGAGAATTAGAAAATATCATTGAACGAGCGTTAGCTTTGGCGCAACACACCCAAGAAATTCAGGTTTGGGATCTCTGTGGACAGAGTCGATGTCCATATGCGGGGGGAGAACCGCAAAAAGGATGCGGGTTTTGTGGGGACTTCGAGGGAAGAAGAGGAGTGAAAAATGGGGCAATGGAAACATTGGCCGAAGCCCGAGAGCATTTTGAACGCAGTCATATTCTAGAAATACTCAATCGAACTGGGTGGAGCCGGATAACCGCGTCAAAAGTTTTGGGACTATCCAGAAAAGGACTTTGGGAAAAATGTAAACGGTACGGAATTATTCGGACAGGCGAGGATATCGATTTATCAAGGAGCGATCAGGATGATAAGTGAAGGGGCAGCCCTCTGCTCATTAGGAAGAGAGCTGCCAGAAGCGATATACAGATAGATTGAAGTAGGTAAAACCTGCTAATTATTCTCCACCCTCCCAGAGGGTGATGATTCGATCATTTCCGGCTGTGGCAAGGTATTTCCCATCAGATGAAAGTGCAATGCCCCTGATAGGTCCTTTGTGTGACTTCAGCGTTCGGAACTGACGGCCAGTTTGAATATCCCACATCTTGACCGTTCCATCATCGCTTGCGCTGATAAGCACTTGCCCATCCTGGGCCACAAGAAGGTTCCTGACCCATTCCGAATGCCCCTTTAGTGTGCGGCGTTCTTCTAGTGTTGGCATGTCCCAGAATTTAATCGTACAGTCGCGACTTCCAGAGATCATGGTGCCTCCGTCTGGAGTAAACGTCAGGGCCCCAATCCAATATTCCATGGGTTTTTGAAATCCACCTTGATCATCTACGTAAAAGCCACGATTTTCGGTAGCTTCGTCATCTGCCTCATCTCTCCAATGCCCGTTGTGCACAATTTTTTCCTCCCCGCTTGGAAGAACCTCATAGAGCTTTATCTTTCCGATATCAGTGCCAGCCACTAGGTGAATGCCGTCAGGTGAAAATGCGGTGCAGACGCTCCAATTGTGGTCGTATTGGTCTTTACCAAGAAGGGTCATGAGTTCGGTGCCAGTGGTGACCTCCCAGATTTTGATGTCTTTATTCTGACCAGCTCTGGCGAGCATGAGCCCATCTGGGGAAAAGCTAATACTACAAACGGCATGATCATACCGGGTAAAAAGTAATCTGAGGGTTTCCCCAGTTTGAGGATTCCAGAGCCGAATGGTGCGGTCTTCACTGGCAGAAGCCACCATCTGGCCATCGGGGCTATACTTAACCTCTCGGACAACCTGGGTGTGACCTCGCAAGGAGCGAAGAAGGCGGCCGGTTTCTATGTCCCAAATACGAATGAAGCGATCATTCCCTCCGCTTGCTAGTGAAAGCCCATCAGGAGAAAAGGCGACAGACCAGATCTCTTGAGTGTGTCCACGAAAGGACTTCAGTTCTTTGGCACCAGCCTTCCAATAGGCCAATGAATCAAGGGTTGGCGTAGAAAGTAATTCGGAGTGTTGGGTGAGACCTGGGTTTGTGCTTGCTGTGTTAGGACTCGTCTGCTGGGTCATGAAGTTCCTCGCTCTAGAAACAGATTGACAACAAAATCCTGGTTTATTTAGCTTCGTGAATGGATCAATGAGATTCTCTTGCCAAAAGGGAAAACTCATTCCTATAATTCAACAAGTTTTGATAGTAAACGGCGCTTTTCAAGGGAGTCAAGCTAGCGACCTCCCAAATCAATTTGAAATTAACATTGCGGCAGTCACCTACTCGAGAAAGAAAACTTGTCATTTGGTGATCTTGCAGTGAACGGAGGTTTGCTCATGGAAATTCGTTTTCAACCCGCCCTCCTCCAGGAGGTGATCGATTCATTTGCTGAAAAGACAGAGCGCGAGGGCGATCCGACTTATTACAATGAGTTTCATGAATTTGCTGACCCCATTTACGAAAAATTTTCCCTTGATGATCGGGATCCAGAGTTTAAGCGGCTCTATCAGCATTTATTTGCAAAATGGGGGTTCGCCGATATTCTGCGTGATGCTTTTGATGACTTTCCTGCTCTACGGGATAAAACTGGGATTGTGTTGGTGCGAGGGGTGTTGAAGGAAGACCAGGAAGGGGTTGATGTTCTTCGAAAATGGGGGGTTGTGGAAGAAAAACTGGCTCGCCAATTTGAAGAGGCCGGAAAAAGAGGCGTCGGGATTAAATTAATCCCTAGGCGATTTTATGATCCAGCCATCACGCGTTACTTACGTCATGAGTTAACGCATATTTCAGACATGCTAGATGAGGCATTTGGATACGATCCTGACACAAAGGTAGGATTGAATCCCGGTGAAGAACATCTGATCTTGAACCGATACCGTGTGCTATGGAACCTACATGTCGATAGCCGGATTGCTCGATCTGGAAAGGAACCGATGTTTTCGAAAGAATATCGGTTTCGTGAATTCCGGTCTTGGTATCGAAAGATTCTCCCAGGACAGGTGGAATCTGTGTTTGAGGGAATCTGGCAGACGGAGTATCTTACTCATGCCGAATTAGTAGAAATGGCCTCGGATACGACACGCGTCATTGAGAGAGCCATTGAGGTTGAAGACAGTGAGGTCCCGGACGTGCCAACGAAGCCCATGCTCCTCCCAGGGTTTCCATGTCCTCTTTGTCGATTCCCAACTTATACCTGGGTGGAAAATATGGATGAGACGCTGGAAGGGTTTGTTTTAGATTTTATTCGCGAAAACCATCCTGGGTGGGATGTGGAGTATGGTGCCTGCGACAGATGTGTGGAGGTGTATAAGCTTCGAGCCTCTGGAGTGGTATGATTTTAAAAATGCACTTGAGTCCGTCCAGCTTGATTTATTTTGTTTGTTGATTATTGGAAGCGTTGGAATGTCGAACTCTGATCTGTCAAATCAGCCGCCCTCTAATCCTTCACTGGGCCGAAGAACCTTTCTGCGACATTCAGTAATTTCTATTGGCGCGACTGTTCAGGAATTTGTGAAGCATCGTGATGCTCCTTCCCCGATAAAAGAGGAGCAGCCAGTGCCTGAAAAAACTGGTTGGCTGCGTCCTCCAGGTGCCGTTGACGAGGATTTATTCCTGGAGCGATGTACCGGATGCGCTGATTGCGTGGAGGCTTGTCCGCACGATGCGATTCAAACGTTACCAAGGAATGACACTCCCGTCATCTTTCCAGGAGAATCCCCTTGCAAATTATGTGAAGATCTTCCCTGTATTGGGGCGTGTGAAACGGATGCCCTTGTGCCTATTACGGATCGTTTTCAGGTGAATATGGGAGTGGCAAAAGTTTGGTCAAAAATGTGTACGGCTGGAACGGGCTGCAACGCCTGTGTTTCTAAATGTCCTACAGAGGCTCTTTCGATGGATTTTTCCTCCTATCACATTCGTGTCGATGATGCGTTGTGCGTGGGTTGTGGAGTTTGTCAATACATCTGTGGAACGGTGAATGACCGGACAGCTATTCGTATTCTTCCCAGGTAGAATTTCTGTTGCGCTCTACGCTTAGTGGTTTTAATGTAGGCAGGCTCTTAGCAGGTACGAAAGTTGGCCTTTAAATTGAGTAAGTATCAGAAATGAATGAAATTATAAATATGGTTTCTGTATTTAGAGTGGGGATTATATATGCTTGAAAGTAATGAAAGCCGGGGGGCCATGAGGGATATCGAAGTCTTGACTTCATAGGGCTGTTGTCCTATTATCTGATCCCTTTTTCATGAAACCTTTATGGTCCTGAGATGATCCTAATTGAAGCAAATGCTTGTGAATGTGAAAATTTTTAAAAGTTAGGTGAAATATGACATCAGGAATTAAAGAGGGGAAAAAAGTAGGACAAAACGGAATGCAAAATCCCACAAATGAAAAAGCTGTGAAGATTTCGCCAAAGGATGCCCCTGCTGTTGATCGGGCTCTTTGCAGAAGTAAGCTTTATCTGCTGGTTTCGTGGGGATATTTGTATCCGGAAGACGAAGAATTTTTAGATTACCTTCAAAGTGGAGAGTTTGTAGAAGATGGAAAAACGGCATTAGAAGGATTGAAAAAAGAATTAAAGGGCATCGGTGGAGAAGAAGCCCTAGTCCGTCTGGATGCATTGGCTGGTCAATTTGATGCAATCGAAGCCTGGATATCATCAGAAGGGGAAAACTGGAATCTGCAAGATTTACGGGATGAGCACCGAAGGGTGTTTAGCAATGTTATAGCCCTGGATTGTCCCCCATATGAAACGTTATTTGGAAATGATCATGTATTCGGTCAATCTTACGTGATGGGAGATATTGCCGGTTTTTATAGTGCTTTTGGCCTTCAGCTTTCTCCAGATATTCATGAACGACTTGATCATTTGAGCGTAGAATTAGAGTTTATGCATTATTTGGCCTATAAAGAGTCTTATGCAATTCTTCATGACGGGGCAGAAAAACTTAAAACCGTAATTGAAGCAGAGAAAAAATTTGTTAAAGAGCATATAGGTAGATGGGTTCCCTTGTTTTCAGGAATGTTGATAAGAAAAGCTGATTATGGGTTTTATAAAATTCTAGCCGATTTCACGTCAAATTGGATGGCATTCGACATCGCATTCTTGGGAGTCGCTCCTCAGCCTTATTCAGAAACCGATTACCGCCCCGCGACTTACAGTAACCCGGAGGGTCAATCATTTGAATGTGGTGCTCAGGATCAGGGTAACGAATTAAGCCTTCTAATGAGCGAAGTGGGGGCTGATGCATTTTTAGATAAGGAAAGTGGAGCTTCAGGCCAATCAGGTAATGCGTAATGATGAGTGAAATGCGTAATAATGTTTGACTCAATTATGAAAATTTGTTTTTAGTGGTGACAGGTTTGAGTAGACAGGTAATTAGCAGTCTTTTCGGTTTTAATCTTTTATCAAAGGAGGATGCGTCATTATGAGATTGGTGCAGACGCGTAACAAACGACTAGTGTTTGGCGTTCTTCTGTCTGTCCTTGTGGTTTGTGTTGGCTTGACCATGGGGCAGATTCCGCTGGCCGTCTCGCAACCGGTGACTATTCCGGTTGGCAAAATTACTGGCCCAATCCCGATGGATGCTGCAAATCCCGTCTGGGAGTCCGTGCCTGGTATCGTTGCCCCATTAAGTGGGCAGACGATTACAACCCCAATGCACCCGAACATCTCGGTGAAAACTGTGATGATCAAAATGGCAACCAATGGTGAGGAAATCGGCGTTTGGGCCAACTGGGGTGACCAAACATTGAATAACACTACCATTGGGCCACAGGATTTTAGGGACCAAGTGGCTGTGCAGTTCCCTGTACAAACTGCAGGCGCTCCTCCATTCCAATGCATGGGACAGTCTGGTGGGACAGTCAACATCTGGCGATGGAATGCGGAATGGCAAAAGGATCTTGGTGCTGGGGTAGCAGGTATGTGGGATGTGGACAATCAATATCCTTCAATAGCCTGGGATTACTATTATGAAGAGCCAGCTGGGGGAGTAACTTATCCTGACCGAATCGGTCGGAGCTTAGGGCCATTCAACCCCGGTATTTGGTCTGGCAATATTATGTCCGACCCTAACCTTCGGTTGGGATCCGTCGAAGATTTAAATGCCAATGGGTTCAGTACGTTGACCACACAAGCGTCGCAAGACGTTGTGGGAAATGGTTTATGGGAACCATATGGGTCGTTGAAGGGTGGCTGCTGTAGCGGGCCGACTTGGCGTGTGGTAATGAAGCGGAGTCTGAAAACACAGGACCCCAATGACGTTCAATTCGCCGCAGGGGCCAGTTTCCCTGTAGCTTTTGCTGTCTGGGATGGTTCCAATGTTGAACGAAATGGAATGAAAGGGATTTCGACTTGGTTTACGGCTCAAATGCCTAAATAAGTCAAGGCTTTTTTAAAGCAAGTCCATATTCTTCCAGGACTCTGACAGAGCTTAAAGGCCTCCGGTAATGGACTCCAGTAATGG
>DOFS01000077.1:8085-17204 GCA_003523945.1 Nitrospiraceae bacterium
AAGGTTTATTCGACAAGAATCCACAATTTGTTGCATTGAAGAGAATCCGACGTGTATAAATTACAATAAACTTTCGTTTATTATTTTCCCAATAACCTGGGAGCCGCGTTGTGAAAATTTCTCTATTATTTCCTCCAAGTTGGCATCCCTCGCAGCCGTATTTGAGTGTGCCATGTCTTTCAGCTTTTCTTGAGAAATCAGGGGTTTCAGTTCATCAGCAACGGGATTTAAATATTGAATTACTCGATAGAGTTTTAACTAAAGGCTATGGGCTGGATATTCATCCCAGATTAGTGGATTTGGTGAAAAGTCTCGAAAAGTCAGTTTCGGGAGAAAGCGGTTATGGGAGTAAGGAGCACTACGCTCGAGTAGTTGAGTCACTTGACAGATTTCCTTATCTGATAGATGAAATTGAATCCGTAAAGGCCTCCCTGCGGGGTGAGGAATTTTACGATCTCGATCGGTACCGAGAATGTCTTTTTTTGATTGATCGGTGGTTGGAGGTTGTATCTTCTTTATATTTTCCAACGCGGATGACGGTTGTAGATAATCAATTTGCGTATTCTATTTACTCTTCACGCGAAATTCTTCAAGCTGTAAATGATGAAACACAAAATCCCTATCTGGATCTTTATCGGAAGTTCTTTCTTCCCGGTTTTGGGCAGGATATTTCAAATTTTGTTGGAGTTTCCATTACCGCTACATCACAGATCATTCCTGGGTTAACTCTTTGTAAATTAATTAAGGAATCTCATCCTAATGTTCACGTAACGGTGGGGGGAAGTATTTTTACAAGGCTGGTAGATAACCTCAGACGATGTGATCGGTTATTTCAAATGACCGATGATTTCATTGTGTTTGAAGGTGAAACAGCGTTGTTAGAGCTTATTAATCAGTTAGACGGGAAAAAAGATTTTAGTAAAGTTCCAAATCTCATATGGCGGCAAGATGGGAAAATTATTGTAAATCAGCCTTTTTACTCTGAAAACCTCGCGGAGCACCCTGCCCCAAATTATGATGGCTTTCCTCTCGGTGACTATTTAGCACCCCATACAGTTTTGCCTGTGCAATTTTCGAGAGGATGTTATTACAAAGATTGTGCCTTTTGCGCCCTGACCTTGGATCATCAGAATTTTCGGCAAAAAGATCCGATGAAGGTCGTTGATGAATTGGAAACGCTGTCCCATAAATATGGAACACCCTATTTTTTCTTTACCGACGAATGCTTGGCCCTTTCGCCAACGAAACGATTGTGCAAGGAACTAATTCGTCGAGGATTAGATTTACAGTGGACCGCCGAGTTGCGATTTGAGAAAAATTTATCTCGCGAGTTGTTGGCCTCAATGCGGGAGGCTGGGTGTCAGAAAATCGTCTTTGGGTTGGAGACCTATAATGCCAGGTTAATGGACTTTATGGTGAAGGGAATCACCCAGGAAAATGTGGACCGAATTTGTTCGGATTGTGTTGATCTTGGGATTGCAGTGCATTGCTACGTGATTGTGGGATTTCCGACAGAAACGGAAGAAGAGTCTCTGGAGACATTGAACTTTATCGTCAATAATACCAAGCTTCATTCCTCCTATGGTTTTTCCTGTCAACCCTGTCTGTTTGATTTAGAGAAGGAAGCCCCTATTATGAGTGATCCTGGGGGGTATGGAATTCAACGAATTATGCGGCCAGCCTCAGAAGACTTGAGCTTAGGGTTCTTTTATGAAGTAAAATCAGGAATGAGTCCAGAGCAGGCTGAAAAGGTGTATCAACATGTATATGAAAAGATCAGCGAAGTTGTGTGTGAATTACCCTTTAATTATTCCATGGCAGATGGTTTGTTATATATTACCAGGCATAACAAGCAGCTTGAGGCGCAACCCTCTAGTGTTTAAGTAAGGGATCCTGTTCAATCCAGTGATCGTCGACGTGGCTTGTATTCCAATAGGTGAAGATCCAAACAATGCTTTCTACTCATAAAAAAAATCAGGAAATAGAAATAATAGACAGCCCTGGACTTCTTTTTGAATGGGGTCTCAAGAGCCTGCTGTTTGCAGCCTTTTTTGAGCTGGTGTTGTATCGGCTGATTTCAAGGTTAGGTATGCACCTCGGCAAGTTAGCCGAAAAATATGAGGCGGTCAGGATTGGATTTCGAACGCTCTCCTCCCTGGGGTTTGTACTCTTGAATATGACCGCCATTCTGGTTTTTTTGATTTTAGGGATTTTGCTGGTTCAAAAGATACGGTCAAGGCAATGGGTTGGAGAGTGGGATAAGGTCGTTACTCCCTTGGCGGCCTTGTTGGTAGCTTGTACGGTAGGATATTTATTCTTTCCTCCGGTCATGGTTGGAACGATTGTCTATAATATTTTGGCGTTTGGGTTGCTCATTTTTCTTGTTATGGAATTCTGGGTTACTCACAGGGTGTTAAGCCAACGGCTCATGGTGGGTAGTTTTTTTCTGGGGATTAGCGGATGGCTGTATTATCAAACGATGTCTACGACTTATGGATGGCTCAATATTTTTGATGCCCCACCCCTTGTGCATGAAGCCAATAGATTAGGGGAGGCCTTAATGGTTTTCTCGAGTATCTTGGTGTTTTGGGCTTACGGGACCACCTCAATTATCACTAAAAATAAGCAACAACGCCGCTGGGGCTTAATCTTTTTGATCAGCGGGGGCAGTGCATTTCTAGCTCTACTGTTTATGGATTATTTCCTTTCACTCTGGAATCCTGAGGTAGCCAAAGAAGTCAGAAAGGCCGGTGAGGGAATAGGCTGGATATTTCAAATGGGGATGGGCTATACCTTCTACCTGCCTTTTGCATTTTATGTGCTGGGGTTTACCTGTTGGGCATATACCGTAATTAAGTTGGTGTTAATCGGCCGGATGGCCGGATATGGACTGGCTTTCATGTTTATGGCCGGTTATGCGCTTCAGTTATCACATTTGACCTTGATGGTAGTGCTTGGGTTAATGTTGTTAAATATTGATAAAAAAGGAACTTTAGGGAAACTTCGTAAGAAAATTCAAGATGGGGTAGTCTATCAACCAATTCGTCCCATTTACGGGCAAACACAGTAGGTTAGGACACACGCAATGGAAGAACAAAGTGCTGGAAGTCAAACGATGGAACCGCAGGCGGGTGAGGAAACCACAGCAGAACGGCCATTAACGGTTGATGAGGAAATTGCTGAGCTGGAAAAGTTGCTAGGCGAGGAGCCGGACGACTTTCAAGCACGGTGTCGTTTGGGGGAGCTCTATTTTAATAAAGGACGAATGGATGAAGCACTGGCGGAAGTAAAAAAGTCTATTGAGATGGCAGAGGGGATTCGGGTTGAAATGGATCGATCTCTGGCCATGTACTACTCAAATCTTGGAACGATTTATGGAACCAAGGGGATGTTGGATGAGGCCACAGCACAATTTAAGCGGGCGTTGGAACTGAACCCTTATGACGTCCTTGCTCTTTTTAATGTTGGACGGCTTTACCATGACAAAAATGAATTTCTGGAGGCCAAGGAGTTTTTTGAACGTTTGATAGAAATTTCGCCCGAAGATCCCATTGCTTGGTATAATTTGGCAGGAGTCTATGAAAAATTGGATGATCCAAATGTCTCCGACTTTAATACCTTAGATATGGCGATGCAGGCCTACATGAAAGTATTGCAGTTCGATCCCAATCATTTGGAGTCGAGCTTTAAGCTTATGGAAATTGCTTTAAACCTCAAGAAACCCGATATGGCGGTTAAGATCATGGAAGATGCCGTTGAGAATAATCCTGATGAACCGTTGGCCTATTATAATCTCATTAACACCTATGAGAAATGTAAGATGTTTGAGCAGGCGGAAGAGGCTAGAAATCGCCTCAAGGACAGGTTTAGCAAGCGCTCACGGGAAACGGTAAAAAAGTGATACCCCAACAAGGAGAGGTACCATGTTTGGAAGCTTAGGTTTTACAGAATTAATTCTCATCCTGATGATTGTGCTGATTATTTTTGGGGCAGGGAAATTACCGCAGTTGGGTGAAGGAGTTGGAAAAGCGATTAAAGGGTTTAAAAAGTCTGTCCAGGAGGCAGAGGCGTACGATCTGGATCCCCAGGCACAGGGGGAAAATACGGCATCGGGTGGTCAGGGTAATGCTCAACCCCAAATTAGCCAGCCTCTGAATACTGCCCAAGCTGAATCGGCCACAACGATGCAACAACCGGAGGCTGTCCAGTCTGCCCCTCAGGAACAGGTGCCTGCCTCTTCAAAGGCCTAATTCTGCCTGAACGGTGATCGGTCCAAATTTTTCACCGGCGTGGCAGGTAAAGCAGATTGTTTTATCTGATAGCAAAACGTAAAAGGGTAAATTTTTTATGAGTACAGAGACCGCGTTAGAAATCGGGGTGATTGAAACATTTGCCGGAAACGGAAAGTCACGCAGTACAGGTGATGGTAAGCGAGCCGTGAAATCTGGAATTCCGCTCCCCAACCATATCACCGTTGATCGGTGTGGGCGGTATCTCTACATAGCGGAATCAGGTTCTGACCGAATCAGGCGAGTGGATATGGAGACAGGTCTCTTGCATAATTTCGCAGGAACGGGTGAGACATGCTACAGCGGGGACTACGGGCCCTGTGGTGAAGCTGGGCTATATCTTCCATTGGATGTCTTGTGTGATTCACAAAACAACGTCTACATCTGTGATTCAGGTAGTAATCGTATTCGAAAGGTTGACGCGGAAACAGGAATTATTACAACCATTGTCGGGACGGGGCAGTGGGGATTTAACGGTGATGGGCAGGCCCTCGAGTGCAATTTAACCTATCCCGCAGCTATAGCAATCGACGAAGAGGATCATCTTTATATTGCAGACACGCAAGCTCATCGCATTCGGCACTTTAATCCTCAGACAGGCATGCTCACGACGATAGCTGGGTGTTGGACGGCAGAAGATGATGAGCGTGTCAGTCCTCTGACGGCACAAAACCTAATTGTCCTTTCTGGAGATGCCATTGGAATAGATTTTAGCAATGATGAAGGTTTACTCCGTCCGCAGTGTTCTGATGGACTAGATTTGACATTATATCTTGACGACGGCAAGCCAGCGTTGGAGTGCAAGTTGTACGATGTGGTCGATATTGATGTGGATAAACATGGCGATCTGTATCTCACGGATAAGGGAACAAATCGCATTCGAAAACTTTCTAGGAAAACGGGCATGATGTCTACCGTAGCTGGGATCTGCCGTTATGGGTTTGACGGAGATGGTAAATTAGCGGTGAAATCCATGCTCAATGTCCCGGAAGGCGCTGTGGTGGACTCAGATGGTAATGTTTATATTTCCGATTCGATGAACCACCGGGTTCGTAAAGTTGATAGCCAGACCGGTGTGATTACAACCATAGCGGGCAATGGCGATAGTGGCTATGATGATAAAAATATGGGTGGGTGTGGTGCTGCTCGCTTTGTGGCAAAAGAAGACGCTGGGATGCTGAAACATGGTGATGGCCTCATTGCCATCGAGGCCATTGTGAATACTCCAGCTGGATTGACCTTGGACTCTCAGGGGAATTTATATATTTGTGAGCGGAATGAAAATAAAATCCGTCGAGTGAAATTACGATAACGAGGCTATCTGTTTCTCAAAAGGTGTTGACTGAATTCGTTGGAGGCATTCCTGCTCCAGTAAGATAAATAATTTGCTGTGCAACGTGTTGGTTCTAAAATCTTTCATGTGTTTCACTTTCCTCTCTACATTAAAATGGCGGCAATCAGTCATTTTTCGGCCATTTTTTGTGAAAAATCTTGAAGCGTTTTTTTTATTTCGTACTCCACCTCCCTCTGCATTCACCATGATACAATGATCTAATTTGATCTACCGGCACTCTGATTGTTTAGGATAAAAATATTTGCGAATATATATGCAATGATTAGCTGAAATTTTCTCATTCCTCAAATAGCATTGCGTTGAATCTTTGAAAATTCCAAAGGAACCGACGATTGAACACAATATATGCCACTAGACGGATTAGTTTTTCCCTGATTTTTGCTGTCGTGGTCTTGTTCGGTTTGACTTGGTATCAAGTGCCACTTGTCAGTTCTCAGGGCATGGTTGTTCTGGCTCATTTTTCCAAAGAAGAGGTGCCTACTCACCCTTCCGATTCAGCCTGGGAGACCGTACCTCCTCTCCCTGTGCCCCTGAGTGGCCAAATCATTACTCGGCCGGTATGGCCCGAGCCCAGTGCGCGAGCCCTCTCCATTCGGTCCATCCATAACGGAAAAGATATTGCATTTTTGCTGGAATGGCAGGATGCCACAATTAATGAATCGTTGACCCCTGGGGTATTCCGGGATGGGGTTGCCGTAGCTCTTCCCCTCGGAGATGCTCCGGCCTTTTTTTGCATGGGTCAACTCGATCACTATGTCAATATTTGGCATTGGAAGGCGGATTGGCAAAGCGACGTGGATCGGCGTGCCGAGCGAGCCAAGGAATCTAAACGTGGTCAATCCGGTCCTCGTCGGTTTGAAGTAATCCCTCGACGGCCTTCATCGGTTGAGGACCTCGTAGGTGGAGGGTTTAGTACTCTAACCAGCAAAGAACAGCAAGGACGAATCCAAGGACAAGCCGAGTGGAAAAGTGGGGTGTGGCGAGTGGTCATGAAACGGCCGTTAACGTCCACTGGAGATGACTTGGATAATGAGGCAATGTTGGTTCCTGGGCGAATGCAAGCCGTCGCCTTTGCGGTTTGGAATGGAGAAAATAAGGAGCGGAATGGGCAAAAATCTGTTGCCTCGTGGATGCAATTACTCATTGAGCCTGTCCCGACCCCATCCCATAAAGGGACAGAATCTTTTGAATCCAACCCTCGACCATCATGAGGATTTTCAGAATGGAGTGGATTCAGTCTTTATTTGGAATACGATTTTTTTTGACCTTCTGGTGCCTATGGGTTGGGCTGGTCGTTCTGCAACCAGAAGGATTCTGCCAACCGCCAAATGAGAATATGAACGAGGAAAAAGCCCTCAATTTAGCGGAACAATTTGGAATCGATGTGGGGGAAGTAGATGAGGAGGTCAAGGAAATACTGGGATTAACTAAAGCTGAAGGAGTTGTAGTATATGCTGTTATAGGGGGGTCTCCTGCTGAATTATCAGGGATAAAGGTGAAAGCGATCATTAAGGAAGTTGATAAGTATGAAATTAAAACACTCGTAGATTTGGGGACGGCCTTGGAACAGACGCTCCCCACAAAAAATTTTACTGTCGCCACCTATGAACCTGCGGATCCGGACAACCAAGGAGTTACCGGCGGGCTTAATTTCCATTTTGTGAGAATTCTTCAGGATTAAATCATTGGCATGAAGAACATGTTTCGAAAAAAAATTCGGTTGTTGAAGAAAGTACCCATGGCCAACCGATTGGCTTTAATGGCCATTTTAGGGATTTTCTGTCTATCTGAAGTCGGGTTTGGTCAACAGCCCAGCACGGCTGTTGGTGAAGAAGAAGAATTCTGGATTGAGGAAATTGAGCAAATTTTTATCCCTTCTGAACAATGCAAACAATGTCATGACCGGCATTATGAAGAGTGGAAGGGGATGCGTGAGCAGACCATGGATTTGAAGACTTTTGGCCGGGTAGATGGAGCTCTTCTCCATGGGACGGCTCTCACTTCTTCTGTGTTCAAAACCGTTTTAGGTCTGTGGCTTCAGACGGATCCCGATCAAGAGCAACGCACTCGCTGTCTTTCTTGCCATGCTCCTGCAGTGACCGTGTTCCCACAGCATACTGATCGGATTATTGATCAAGTGATTAAAGGAGCGAAACGGGTCAAAATAGAAGGCATTAGCTGCAGTGCCTGTCACCTTATTACGGGCAATCAAGAAAATGCTTTCGGTCATCCCACCTTTAAAATGGAAGCTGGGGCCACTTTTTACGGATCCTATGCCGAACCCGAGGAAAATCTTGTTCATCCATCTGGCCAGGCAGATATTTATCGAGGGGCACATTATTGCGCATCCTGCCATTTTGATAAGGTGAAGGACGTCACTCGACCTGATATCCCTGGGGAAATTCTGAAAGGCACGATTTGTCAGGATTGTCATATGGAGCGCTCTACAGGGAGTTCCACCTCTCAACGTGGAGCCCTCACTCGGCCCATCGGGCGGCATTGGTTTCAAGGTATTGTGATTCCTGGAATTATGCTGAGTAATAGGAATTTACAGGCCGAATGGTTTTCGAGGGTGGATATTGAGGCAAAAAAGGTCAAGGGGCAGGTTGAGGGAGAGATACTGGTCCGGAATGGTGCCTTGCCTCATACCTTTCCCGGTGGCGATCCGGTCTTAAAACAATTTTATGTCAAGATTACGCTCAAAAATTCCAATGGACAGGTTCTTGATCAATATCAGGAACGGTTTGGTCGTACATTTGAGGAACTCCTTCGCGGTCCGATCCCTCGACCATTTGTCAATGGAGGCATAACCAGACATGTTCCCTTTTCCCTGAAAGTTCCACAGGATTCAGATGCTGTTCTTATTGAAGCATCCGTAAGTTATTCCCTCATTCCTGAACCCTCTAAAGACCTTACCAAGAAATTCCTTGAAAGCCTGGCTAGTGATAAAGAGCGAGAGGCTGCAGAACGCATTATCAAAGATTATTCTTCCCCACGGCTCCTTACGTTTCGCACGATGGATTTGTAGGCAGGCGGAACGTGCAGATTTTTTGCTGTACAACATAAAAGGATGGTCTGATGATCAAAAGCTATGATGAGAGAATCCCTAGGTGTGGAGTTATTAAGGTGGGGATATTTTTGTTATTGGGATGTGTTTTAATGGCAGTGACTCCTCTCAGCTCTGTTGCAGCTGAATCGTCTTCAAGTAAAAAACCATTAGAAAAGGCATTTCCCAATTCTGAAAAATGTAAACGCTGTCATCTTCGGGCCTTTGAGGAATGGGAGGCTTCGGCCCAATCGCGTTCAATTGTGACTGCCCCTTTCCGAGTAACATTAGACCAGTTCCTGGCTTCAACTGATAAAAAAGATCACGCAATGTGTTTTCGTTGTCATGCTCCCCACATTCTGGAATATGGGGCCAATTTGCCTCGTTTTATTAAAGAGGTTCAATCAAAGGATACGCAAATGGATGGAGT
>DOFS01000247.1 GCA_003523945.1 Nitrospiraceae bacterium
CTTCTTGGTGGCGGGCTTCCTATTGAAATTGGGGGAGAGATTGTCGGTGGTATCGGGGTGGGTGGAGCGCCGGGTGGTCATCTGGATGCCGCATGTGCGCAGGCCGGGTTGGAGACTATCGGCGCCGGGTCCAAGGAACAAAAAGATAAATAAGAGAGGGTTTCCGTCTACTCATCTGAACGCAGATTCTCCGTCCTGGAGAATCTGCGTTTAGTCTATAATCCAAGCTGACTTACCTGGTGTCCTTTCTTTCCTGCCTTTTTGGTGCCGGCCTATTCCGTTTCATTCCCCAAGTTCTCTTAAACTGCCGGAATGTCGTCATTGTGTCGATATTTCGGCATAATTTTCTCTTCCTTTCACGAGCGTGGATTGCTCCAAGAGCAATTTGGCTTGCTAGAGCATCATTTGTGTTTGAAGGGCCTCTAGAAAGAAACTGGAACGATCATTGCCTTAATAAAAGTTGAGTAGGAAAACAGGAAAGGAGTGGAAAGGCATGAGGATTCATTGACGGCCGTTTCGTTTTTCTAAAGACGGAGGAGAAATTTATTATGAAAGCCCAATATTTAGGACATGTGGTGTTTTACGTTAAAAATCTCGAAGAGTCTTTGAAATTCTATCGAGATGTGGTGGGGTTTCAGGAAGTCGGACAGATTTTTGGAGGAAAAGCGGCGGCGCTCACCTCCGGCCGGACTCATCATGAACTGCTGTTAATTGAAGTCGGCGATGTTCCAGGACCCCCTTCAGGAAGGAGGCGTGGTCTTTATCATATTGGCATTAAAGTTGGAGATAGCCTGGAGGAACTTCGTACTGCCAAGCAGGATCTCGAGCGGGCGGGTATCACCATTGGAGGTATGAGTGACCATACGGTCAGCCAAAGTCTCTACCTTCAGGACCCCGATGGGAACGAAGTGGAGCTCTATGTCGATGCACCGGAGGTGGATTGGAAGCGTGACCCGACATTGGTGCTGGCGCCAATCAAGCCCCTGGTGTTGTAATCTTCCCCCAATTGTTGTTCTTCGTCGTACGGCTGGGCATCTACGACGTTGAAACACAGAGCCATTCGAGGAGTCGTGTCAATTCCCGAGCCTTTATTATAGGAAAGCTCTTAAGAAAATCGTGTGGGTTGTTTGAGCAACAGGAATTTCCGAGGAAACCCCCTCCTTTGTAAGGCTTTATTACGAAGAGTAACAAAGACAAGGGGAGGTAGAAAGGCCAGATGTCAATTTGTCGCGAGGGCTGTTGGCCCAATAATATGGGCGCATAGCTGAATCCTTTCCCCACCTGCACCTCACCCTACAAAGGGGAGGAAGCTGTGGGCACAGGACTTAAGCATTGTCTCAGGGGTATACCCACACTAAATCCGGAAGAGCCATAAGAAGATAATCCAAAAGACTAGGAGAACACATGACGACCATGAAATCCGAAGGACCTTCACCTCAATTATTCTTTCAAACCGTCAATGGACATATGCGGACGGCGGTATTGAAATCAGCCATTGAACTGGATCTGTTTTCCGCTATCGCGGAAGGTTACCGTACTCCCAAGGTTTTAGCTCAACGATGCGAGGGGTCCGAACGAGGGCTGAGAATGTTGGGAGATTATCTGACCGTGGGAGGTTTTCTGACCAAACAGGGGGAGGGATACGGGTTGACTCCGGATTCGGAATTATTTTTAACCAAGACTTCTCCGGCCTATTTAGGGCCGACTCTGGATTTTATGTTGTCATTTCCCCTCGTGGAGGGATTCAAGCAGCTGACTGGCGCCGTTCGAAAAGGCGGAACCGTGGTCGGGGATAAAGGAACCTTGGCACCGGAACATCCGGATTGGGTGACGTTTGCGCGGTCTATGGTGCCATTGATGAAAGGTCCGGCAGAGTGGATTGCTTCCTGGGTGAAAGAGAATGCCCCCGATACCCGCAAAGTCCTGGATGTGGCAGCCGGTCATGGGGTGTTCGGCATCGAAATCGGTCGCAAATTATCAGCGGCGGACATTACCGCTCAGGATTGGCCCAATGTATTGACGGTTGCCAGAGAGAATGCTCAAGCAGCCGGGATCTCCAAGCGATTCCATGAATTGCCGGGGACCGCCTTTGAGGTGGAATTCGAGAAAGACTATGATGTGGTCCTTCTCACAAATTTCCTGCATCACTTCGATGTGCCGACCTGCGAGGCATTTTTGAAAACGGTGCATGGTTCCCTCAAACCGGGGGGATATGTGATCACGCTGGAATTTATTCCTAATGAAGATCGTATTTCTCCCGCGCCGATGGCTGAGTTCTGCTTGATTATGTTGGCCACGACTCCTGACGGGGATGCCTATGTCTTCAGTGAATATGACCGCATGTTCCGCCATGCCGGATTTGGCGAGAGCATCATGCAAGATGTTCCTGCATCCAATGAACGTGTCATCATTACGAAAAAATAATGGAAAGGAGAAACTAGAATGCCGGTACAAGTCTATGGAGTGAATCATGTGGTGATTGAAGTTGATAATGCTCAGAAAGCCGTCGAGTTTTATGCAGATGTCTTCAATCTTGAAATGCTACGGGGCGGGGAGGGGGCTGCCTGGTGCAAAATGGGGGAGCACCAGTTTTTGGCGATCTTTGAAGTCAAAACCCTTCAACCGGATCGCACCAAACATTTCGGCATCATGGTCCGGGATGACGCTCAGGTGCGTGAAGTTCGGGAAAAAATCACTAAAAAATATGGACTGGAGGTTCATCCGGATTTTCGATGTGATTTCCGGGATCCCTGGGGCAACCGAATACAGGTTGGAGATCTGCATGATGAATCGTTAGTCTGGCTCCTTCCCTACCGGGAGGTACAAGATATCGGGATCACTTTTGCCCCGCCTTCCAAAGCCTCTTGATCACCTGGGGCACAAAAGGCCACCTGGCTTTTGTTTGTGAGGGGAAATCGGCCATACTGTACCCCTATGGATAAACGCATTCAGCCGGTTTTGGGGGATCAGTCATCGCGCTATCAGGCTCTTCTCGAGGTCTCGGAGGCCATCGCGGTTCACCGGGACCTCACCAACCTGATACAGGATCTGGCTCAACGCCTTCCTCGTATCGTGCCACTGAGTTTCATTGGCTTGGCTTTGTACCAGCCCGAGCGGAACACTATCCAGGATTATATTATTCAGGCCAATATTCCTGCGGATATACAGGGCGGGAAAGAATGGGCTTTGGATGCCCATCCGAGTGGCTGGGTGTGGCAGGCCCAGCAGCCATTGATTATTTCCGACCTGACTCAAGACTCCCGTTTTCCAGCAGTACTGCCCCTCATGCTCGAAGACG
>DOFS01000246.1 GCA_003523945.1 Nitrospiraceae bacterium
CAACATGCCAATGAAGAACAAGGCCATGCCGATCAACTGGCGGAACGTATTGTCCAACTGGGCGGTGAGCCCAATCTCTCACCCGAGGGAATGCTCACGCGCAGTCATGCCGAATATGTGGAAGGCACCTCCCTGGTCGACATGATCAAGGAAGATCTGGTGGCCGAACGGATTGCCATTGATAGCTATCGGGAAATGATCAATTACCTCGGCACCAACGATTCGACATCCCGCCGAATGCTGGAAGGCATTTTGGCTGTCGAAGAGGAGCATGCCGATGACCTTGTCTCACTTCTGGAGGAAATGGGCCCCTAACCCTTGGCTATGAGAGAGGCAAAAAACCAGGACATATGGATCGTGATCCTTATGGGTGTCTCTGGCTCAGGAAAGACCACCATCGGTCAACTGCTGGCCAGAGATCTCGGGTGGTCATTTTACGAGGGGGATGATTTTCATTCCCAGGGGAATCTGGCCAAAATGCTTGGTGGAGTGCCCTTAACTGAGGAGGATCGCCTGCCCTGGCTTGATGCGATCCATCAACTGGTACACGATCTGATAACCAAAGCGCAGCGCGCCGTGATCACGTGTTCCGCTTTAAAACAGACCTATCGAAAGTGGGTCACTGAGGACCATCCCCATGTCTCATTGGTGTATCTGCGTGGCAGTTACGCATTGATCCACCCGCGTCTGAGGGCACGAACTGACCATTTTATGAAAGGGGATTTGTTAGCTAGTCAGTATAGTCTGCTTGAAGAACCTCACGATGTCCCCTTCGTTGACGTTTCTCAAGCGCCTGAAGTAATTGTGGAGCAAATTAAAAGAATGCTGCATTTACATCCGGCATGACATAAGGGATAAGGGTATTGACCACCACACCAATCGACCTGTTAGGGCATTCTGCAAGTTTTGTCTCTTTCCTTTTTCCATTTATACCAGATGGTTTCATTGCTTCCATGGGGATAGATTAATCGCTTGAGTACTATGTAGGGTCGCCACAGATATCTACCGTATCGCCTGTTTAAATTCGATCGTTGCGCCATCCGCTTTTCCGTTTCGGATACGACCTGCGGTTGAAAAGTCTTTTTATGTTTATACAGATGATAAAGGTCTTCCCGAATCAACCGTTGAAAGATCCTCTCAGTCAATGCACCCATGCATCCTTGTCGAATAGGAACAGGCAGGCAAATTTGAAAATCGATGAGATAGGGCTTTCCCTCCCTGGAACAAATGATATTCCCCCGTTTATTCAAGTCCGCATAAAAAATCCGCCGCCGATGAACGGCCTGAACAATGCCCCGTAATTGATCGAAAAAGTCAGGCGCCAGGGATGTCTCATAATGGGCAATAGCGGGGTCACCCATCATCACGTGGAATTGTTCCTGAAGGTGTCTTTCTATTTCATGAAGAGTGTGGCCTTCAATAAACCGGTGGAAATATCCTCGTGTCCCATACCTGGGGCCTAAGGCTGGAATGCCCGGCAGATCGGCAACCATCTGATAGATTCGATATTCCCGCCTGGATATCCAACCTGCAAGCGGGCGAAACATCCAGCCCAGCACAAATCGAAAATCACTGAGTTTAAGTACATATCGTCCTTTTTCCCGATTGCGGTACAAGACATTGACTGAGAAAAAATCGTCCTTGAGTATCCGTTCAAAGCCGTACTCTGCCCCATGAATTTCCACGACTGAGGGATAGGATCGTGTCATTCGCATGCAATGTCCGACGTGGGTGCACAACCAGGTCCCATGGTACACCATCTCCATAAGAATTTCGCCCGCCTGTCTCCCCTCAGTGAAACAAATTTGGCTCCCATTGGACCAAACGGCATGTATCCCCTTGAGCAGGAGCTCATACTGACCATTCACCCCCCGAGTTCATTATGGAGTGAGTTTAT
This sequence comes from Nitrospiraceae bacterium, assembly GCA_003523945.1. Taxonomy (GTDB): domain Bacteria; phylum Nitrospirota; class Nitrospiria; order Nitrospirales; family UBA8639; genus Nitrospira_E. Next base: position 1,898 of record DOFS01000246.1, read on the forward strand.
GAAAGCCATTGCCGTGCTTCCCGGTAAACCTAATTCAATTCATTTGCGCGATGTCAGGCCTCCACACCTTCGTGAAATTCCCAATGACCGGGGCGTGCTGATCCGGGTTCTTCGGGTGGGCGTGGACGGCACCGATAAAGAAATTAACGCTGCCGAATATGGCCAAGCCCCTCCGGGGGATGATTTTCTTATCACAGGGCACGAGTGTTTTGGACAGGTCATGGAAGTGGGAAAAGAGGTCTTCGAGTTTGCGCCCGGCGATTATGTGGTCCCGACTGTGAGACGGCCCGGACAAAGTTTTTACGATCAAATCGGCCAATACGACATGACCACCGATGACGTGTATTTCGAACGCGGGATCAATTTACGCCATGGCTATCTGACCGAGCACATTGTCGAGCACCCGGATTATCTGATACGTGTGCCCCAGGGGCTCAAGCATGTGGGGGTGTTGTTAGAGCCGACCTCCGTGATTGAAAAAGGTATCATTCAGGCCTTTGAAAGCCAGCGTCGGCTGAAAATCTGGCGCCCTCGGAAGGCGGCCGTGTTGGGAGCCGGAACCATCGGACTCTTGGCCGCCCTGTCCCTGCGCATGCGGGGACTAGAGGTGACCAGCATTGGTCGGACCCGACCCCCCTATCGAAACTCGCAACTGTTGGAGGAAATCGGTGTGCGCTATATTTCCAACCAGGAGATCACACTTCCTGACGCCGCAAGACACTTTGGCCCGTTCGATATCATGTTTGAAGCCACCGGCTATGCGCCCATGGTGTTTGAAGCCATGGAACATCTTGGGAAAAACGGGGTCCTGATTTTATCCAGCGTGACAGGAGGCGGACGAAACTTACAGGTGCCCGCCGATATGATTAATCTGGGTTTTGTACTGGGGAACAAAGTGATGGTTGGCACGGTCAACGCCAATCGGGAGTATTTCGAAGCCGGTGTGTATGATCTGGCGAGGGCGGAGCTGGAATATCCAGGCTGGTTGGCTAAACTCCTGACCCATCCCGTTGACGGGTTAGACCGCTATGAGGAGATGATACGCCTGCTCATTGAGGAAAAAGGCGCCATTAAAGTGTTTGTGAATGTGGCAAAGGAATAAGGAGCACTATCCATATGAGGACCTATCGAGGTCAGGTATCGGCAACACTGAGGATGATCGTCCTCATGTTGTTGGCCTGGATAACTCCCGGCCAGGCGGGTCAATTCTACGAGCAGAACAGAGTGGCGCTCAACGGTTATGACGTGGTCGCCTATTTTACTGATCAACAGGCCGTTAAAGGCTTCTCCCGATTTTCTGCCGATTATTTGGGCTCGACGTTTTACTTTTCTACGATGAACAACCGCGAAACGTTTACTGCAGCCCCTGAACGGTTCGCGCCTCAATATGGCGGATATTGCGCCTTCGGAGTTGCCAAAGGCTACAAAGCCACGATCGACCCTGAATCGTTCACCATCGTCGACGGAAAGTTGTACTTGAATTACAGTCCATCCGTGCTGGCTGGTTGGCGAAAGAACATATCTGGTTACATCCGGCAGGCCGATCAGAATTGGCCTGAGGTGACACATCAGGCGAAGGTCCACCAATAACTCCGGTCGATTAATACCGGAGTTTGTGGCACCCGGATCACTTTTTTCAGACATTTCCTGCAACTTCTGATAAGGTAAAAAGAAAGAGACGTTCAACGGTCCGAATCTTTCAGATTAAAGGATTGATCCGTTTTTAAAGATGGCCTATCAGCCCATTGAAAATTACGGCCTGATCGGAAACATGCAGACCACCGCGCTGGTGGGCATGAATGGATC
>DOFS01000394.1 GCA_003523945.1 Nitrospiraceae bacterium
TTCAGCTAGTTTTTTCCATCGTTAGATTTGGGGCATTAAAAGGATGTACCAAGCGCTGGAATAAGCCTAAATTGATGTATGGTGAATCTCACCCCTCATTCCTTTGGCCATTTTTAGGGGCCGGAACGTCACCAATGGATTTGCCCATGAATGCGAATCATCGTCTCAATTGGCAAAATCTTTGAAAAGAAATCGGGGCACAACTGGATACCTGGTTGCATAGGCATGACGAGGATTTAGTCCGGATGGAAGTCCGATAAAAAACGTCGGGCATGATGGTGAGACAATCAAGGCAAACCTTGATTCCGCCTTCGCGCGAAGTACGAAGAAGGTCACGAATGAGTTCAAAGAAAAAATCAGCTAACGGGAATGATAGGCTCCGCCAAAAGGCCGAAACCGCTCTGACAGCCATTCGCGAGCAGGTGAAAAAAATGACGCTGGAGGAGGTGCACCACCTCATACATGAACTCCAGGTGCATCAAATTGAACTGGAGATGCAAAACGAGGAATTGCGTCAGACCCAACTTGAGCTTGAGGTCGCACGCGATCGCTATGCCACCTTGTTTCATTTTTCACCGGTGGGATACGTCACGCTCGATGAAAACGGCCGCCTTCTGGAAGCCAATTTGACTCTTTGCGATTTGGTGGGTGTTTCACGCGTAGATATCCTCAATAGGAAGTTAGAACAATATGTCATTCCGGAGGATCAACCGGCGTTTAAACGGTATTTGGATTTTCTGAGGCAGAACCCGGGCACGCACCGTTCCGATCTTCTCACCCTGCAGCATTCCAACAATCCCCGTCGTGTCCGATTGAAAGGCTGCCTGGAGACCAAGGAACCTTCGAGTGTGGCAAGGGTGTTTCGAATCGCGGTCGAGGATGTCACGATACAGGAGCAAGTCGAAAGCGCGCAGGATGAGCAAAAGGCCTTGATGGCGGTCGTGATGGGCGGAGTCATGGATGCCATCGTGACCATCGATGAAGACCAACGAATTGTCCTGTTTAATAAAGCGGCGGAAAACATGTTTCGCTGTTCGGCCTCAAGTGCTCTTGGACAACCGATAGACCGATTTATTCCGGAGCGGTACCGTACAGCCCATCAGCAACATTTTCAACAATTCGGCCGGAACTCGGAGCCTTTCCGTCACATGGGTGCGGCAAGGGAGATTTTCGGACTCCGGACCGGTGGAGAAGAATTTCCCATCGAAGCCACCATTTCCCAAGTGCAGGTCAAAGAAAAAGGCAAGAAACTCTTCACCGTCGTGCTGCGGGACGTCACCGAACGTCGACATGCGCAGGAGATGCTGAAGAAAGAGCAGCAATTTATTACGGCCATTTTGGATACGGCCGGAGCTTTAGTGGTTGTCATGAATCGCCTCGGGCAGATTATCCGGTTTAATCGTGCCTGTGAAAGACTGACGGGGTTTTCATTTGATGAAGTTCGCCATAGGCCCATATGGGAAATATTCCAACCGCCCATGGTGGGTGTGGAAGAGGTGAAGGAATACTTTCAGGCCATTCTCCAAGGCCAGGCCGCGACGCTTCAGGAAAACTATTGGGTCACGAAGGAGAAGAAACGGCGCTGGATTGCGTGGTCCTATGCGGTGCTTAGGGATGACCACGGTGGGGTAGACTTTGTGATCGTGACAGGGATTGATCTCACAGAACAACGGAACGCACAAAGAGCGTTGAAAAACGAACAGCGGTTCATTGCGAATGTATTAAATACGACAGGAGCCCTGGTGATCATCCTGGACCCCCAATGGCAGATTCTTCGCATGAATCGGGCTTGTGAGCAGACGGTCCGGCACGCCTTTCAAGACCTGAAGGGTCAGCCTTTCTGGAATCTCCTGACGCCTTCCGAGGAAGATAAACAAGGAGCCAGACAGGTGCTGGAGTCTTACAAAACAGGCCGGTTACCCTGCACCTTTGAATCGGCCATTCTGGATAAGGCACGCCGGCTCCGTTGGATTCAGTGGAACACGACCGCCAGCTACAAAAAAAACGGCGATGTGGATTATTTTATTGTGACCGGCACCGATATCACCGGGCGCAGGCAGACTGAACGGCTGCTCCAACAAAACGAAGAGCAGCTTCAGGCAATTCTTGATCACAGTCCGGTCGCCGTATGGCTCAAAGATCTTGAGGGGCGGTATCTGAAGGTCAATCGGCAGTTCGAAAGGAATACGGGTCTGTCCGAGAAAGAGATCTTGGGCAGAACTGATTCGCAAATTTTTTCTTCCGAACGGGCTTCGCGATTTTGGGAAATTGACCAAACCATTCTTCAAACCGGGCAGGCCTATGAATCCGATGAAGTCTCGGATCGTTCAGACGGAAAACACACCGAACATGTGTTTAAATTTTTGTTGACGACTGCCAAAGGAAAACCCTATGCCCTCTGTGGAATTGCCACGGATATTACTCAAAGAAAACAAGCGGAAACCATTCTTCAGGAAGCCTCTCAGCGCCTGGAAATCCAACAGCAGGAACTTCGCTCACTGGCTGCCCGACTCCTGACGGCGCAGGAAGAGGAGCGCCGGCGTATATCCCGTGATCTGCATGATGATGTCAATCAACGGCTCGCGCTGATGAGTTTAAAACTGCAATCAGCGCAAAAGGATCTTCCTGATATTCACCCTGTCATGCAAAAGCTTCAGGAGCTCTATGCCAATGTCGGGGATCTGTCCGATGATATCCGTCGTTTAGCCTATCAATATCATCCGTCGATCCTGGATGACCTTGGATTGGGCTCGGCTCTCCGCTCGTTGTGCGAAGACTTTGAGAAGTGGGAAGGGATCTCGGTCACGTTTGAGTTGCCTGATGGAGCACGAAAAATTTCCCAGTCGGTGGGCACATGTCTGTACCGTGTGGCACAGGAGAGCCTTCGAAATGTGGTAAGACATGCTCAGGCTTCGAACGTGTATCTCGATCTGAAGGACTTTGGACAGGGAATTACTCTTGCCATTCGCGACAATGGCCAGGGTTTTGATGTGGATGGACTTCTTTCCCGAGGCTTGGGATTTGTCAGTATGAGGGAACGGGTTCGCCTGTTGGGTGGAACCCTGTCGGTGGACAGTCGGCCTGGCCATGGCACAACGGTGAGGGTTTCAATCCCTCATCCTCCAACCAGGTCAGTGGTCTGTGGCACGGAATGATTCGTAAGGTTTTGCTGAATCGCTGACTTTCCTCATCCCGCCAT
>DOFS01000399.1 GCA_003523945.1 Nitrospiraceae bacterium
CCCTGTGTGGGAAAACAAAAAAGTAAGATGGAGTCATTCATGTGTGGACCATCCGGTTTTTGTCGATTGAATCGTTCTTATAGTGAATTTCTTGAACGGCGCAGGGTATTATCCGATGCACAATATTCAACAGGTTGGGAGGAGGGAACTGTCAGATGTCGGACGCTGATTGCCCGGACAGCGAACAAGAGCGTCTGGAAGCCGAAGCTGTGACGTGGATGGTCCGCCTCACATCGGGGGAGACGACTGAAGCCGACCGTCGTGCGGCGAATTCGTGGTGCCGGAAAAGTGTGGCGCATCAGCGAGCCATGGAGAAGGCGTTCCGAATTTGGAATGGTATGGAAGGATTGCGAGACTCACTAATCATTCCGGACAGATCCGGGGAAGTCCGCGGACAGACTCAGCGGACAATTCGGCACCCTCTTTTCCCATCAGCATATTTTTACAGGCAAGACTGGTGGGTTTGGAAAGTGATCGTCGCCGCTATTGCGGTATTGGCTCTTTCCTATACTTTTCAATCCGATTTCCTGATTGACTGGAGGGCGGATTATTCCACCGGAACGGGAGAGCAAGCCACATGGGAATTTATAGACGGCAGTATTGTCCAATTAAACACACATACTGCGTTGAATATTGCCTATTCCCAGAAGATGCGGCGTGTGGATCTGCTGCAAGGGGAAGCAGCGTTCCGCGTCGCCAAGGATCTCTCACGGCCATTTATTGTGCAAGCCGACCAAGGAACGATTCGCGCGGTTGGGACTGAATTCTTCGTCTATAAGTTGGATCGCTCTGTCCTTGTGACGGTGGTAGAAGGTGTCGTCGATGTGACGGTTCCGCCAGGGCATGAAAGGCCCAGCTCCTCCGCACGTCTGAAATCCGGTCAAAGTATTCAATTTGGAACCAACTCCGGATTGAGTGAAGTGAAAGACGTAGATTTAGGCATAGCCACAGCCTGGCAGCGTGGAAGACTTATTTTTGAGGCTGCCCCCTTGACTGAGGTGGTGGAAGAGATCAATCGTTACCGGTCTGGACACATCGTTATTCTCAACGACACCCTTCGAGAACATTTGGTCAGCGGTGTATTCGATCTTGATAGTTTAGATTCCGCTGTGACCACGATTGAGCGGACATTGCCTATTGCCTCGCTGCATCTCACTGATCGATTAATTGTCCTCCAGTAAAATTCCTTACTTGTCCTAACCCCTTTCACTCAACAAACCTTCCTGCGGAAAAAGGACATTTGTTCGCCTTTTGCGGGGAGGGATCGCTCCTGCGAAATTTTTGCATTTTGTCTGTCTGGGTTTTTTCTGCTGAACCGTCTTGTGAAGTAGGCATGTTCAAGGGTGGCTGACCTTCTTTGTCGTAAGTGCTCACTTTGAAATCGAATTTCCTAAAGAAAATCGATGCTTTCCTCATGAGCCGCGCTTGGCCAGCAACCTGAAGAGTTAGCGGCATGGCCCATCATTTTTTGCTTTATATATACCATACCTCATTCACATGATGATTTAGGAAGGAAGTGAAACGATGTCAAAAACCAGTGTAGGAGCACAAAGACACAAAGCAAGGGAGTTCAGGCGAAAGCGAGTGTCAGGATGGTTGATGGGACTGACCTTGGTGATCCTCCCACTCTTGGGAAATTTGACGAACGCTGTATCCGCGCAAGAGTCAGTTCGGTTCGACATTCCTTCGCAAGCTCTGAATACCGCACTGACAGCCTTTGCGGAACAAAGTTCATGGCAATTATTCTATAGCACGGAAATCGCCGAAGGTCTGCAGAGCAAGGCCCTGTCGGGTGCGCATGAACCGGAATCCGCCCTGAAGCATTTACTGTCAGGGACAGGTCTCGAATATCGCATAACTGGTCCTCAGATCGTGAGGATTAGCAAAGGGGGGAATTCTGCAGTCTTGCCCCCTGTGCCTCTGGCGGATACTTCCGTACAACAATCCTCCCAAAGCGTGAATGGCCAAACATCCCAGCCCATGACAGTGAAGGTGCCGGAGGTGGTGGTGAAGGATGTTCGTGATCGTCCGTACACCACCGAAGATGTGTCAAGTGCCTCGAGAATTCCTGTTCCTGTTCAGGAGATGCCCCGGTCGGTTGAAACGGTGACGAAGGAGGTGATCGAAGACCAGAAGGTCATTCGTATGAACGAGGCGCTTCGAAATGCGAGTGGGACCTATCAATCCAGTACACAAGGCGGTCAGGGCGGCACCTTCACGATACGGGGTTTTGCATCCGATCTGAATATATTCAAGAACGGCTTCCGGGACGACAGCACATTTAGTTCACGAGCTCAACGCGACATCATTAACCTTGAGAGCATTGAAGTGGTGAAGGGGCCCCCGTCCTATCTCTACGGGCGGTCCGATCCGGGCGGTGTGATCAATCAAATTACGAAAGCCCCTTTGAAGAACGCCTACTATTCCGGCGAGATGATTGGCGGTAGTTACGAACTCTATCGTCCGACGGTAGAACTTGGAGGGCCGCTGAACCAGAGCAAGACGTTGTCCTATCGGTTCAATGGCATGTTCGAATCGGCCGAGAGTTATCGGGAGGGAGTCAAGTCAAAACGCGCATTTCTCGCACCGACGTTCGGCTGGGACATCGGCCCACGGACATCGTTCCGGCTTGAGGGTGAATATCTCTATAATAAAGCGCCTATCGATCGAGGGTTGGTGGCCATCGGTGACGGAGTCGCGCCGATTTCTATCAAGAGTTTCCTCGGCGATCCCACAAGGAAAGATGAGACGAATAGTGGAAAGGTCACCGCGACAGTTCTGCACGAATTCAATGATATGTTCACCTGGCGCACTGCGTTCAGAGGGTCCTGGACCAAAAGCCGTTACGACTCCCTGGAGTCCTGGTTTTTGGTCGGTCCTGAAAGTGATGGAATTCTCGATCTGGCGCGATTTAAGATTCCGACGAACGTTTCAAGTAACTATATGCAAAACGAAGTCCACGGCAAATTCTCAACCGGTTCAATTAAGCATAAGACCCTTCTTGGCATCGAACTGGGCCGAGAGCACTCCAGGGCAAAAACCTCCACAGATTTCGGTGGCGATACAACCACACCGGGAGGATTCAGCTACATTAATATCTTCGATACATCTGACAAGCAGTTCGTAGACATTCCCCTTACTGAAATCAGCGATACCAGGCAAACCAACTACGTTTTCGGTGCCTATTTCGGGGATCAAATCAGCCTCTTGGACAACCTCCATATCCATGGAGGCGGTCGGTTCGATATCTTTGAACAGAAACTCACCAACCGCCCAAATGATTTTGATCCCGACACGAACAAGGATAAACAGACCAAACACAGATTCAGCCCGTCGGTGGGGATAACGTACCAGCCGTGGAAGCCCATGGCCATCTACGCCAATTACACGGAGTCCTTCGTACCCCAAGCAGTCGGATCAAGAGGCATCGACGGAAAACTTTTTAATCCCGAGCGTGGAAAAGCATGGGAAGGTGGTTTCAAATTTCAGTTGTTTGACAACAAATTGCGGACCACCATGGCGGTGTTTCAAATCGACAAAACGAATGTGTTGACGGCCGATCCGGCCAACGGATTCGCGTTTTCCAAGGCAACCGGCAAACAGCGCAGCAGAGGGTTCGAACTCGATGTGGCCGGGACGATATTGCCTGGGTGGGAGATCATTGCCAACTATGCGTATACCGATACGCGTGTCCGCAAAGATGTCATGTTTCGTGAGGGGAGTCGAGTCTCCAACGTCCCTTATAACCAAGGCAGCATATGGACAACCTACTTTTTCCAAGAAGGCGTGGTGAAGGGCTTCGGGGCCGGAATCGGTATGTATGCGCAAGGCGAACGGAATGGTGTCTTCGAATGTGAGGATCCGGCCAATTGCCAGGCGCCGTTCAAGATGAAGGGCTTTGTCAGAATGGATGCGGCATTGTATTACCGTAAGCCGAATTTTTCCCAAGGAACTAATTTGCTGGCTGCGGTGAACTTTACGAATCTTCTGGATCAACGGTACATGACCGGCAGTCAGAATTTTAGGGAAATCGTCTACACGGGTGCGCCTTTAACCGTGATTGGCTCTCTCAAATTTGAGTTTTTCTGAGAATTTGGAAATTAGATAAGATTTTTCGACGCTCAAATTTCAGAAAACGTGGGATCCTGAGAAATGGGCGGGGGTCTGACATAATCTAGGCAATGGTCTTCATGAAGA
>DOFS01000210.1 GCA_003523945.1 Nitrospiraceae bacterium
GTTAGCAAACCAACACTTATAAAATTTCAAAGTAATGTCATTTAATAAGAAATACGTTTATGGATTGAACAGGTCATGAGCTTATCAAGCTTTTCGGATAATACCATCCGAATATTAAGCCCCCGTCGAACCTTAGTCCGTCTAATTTCAAGACTTGGCAAAGACGCCGGCGTCACAAGAAAAATACTTAATTTGTTTCAGGGGAATAATGGTGACTTCTTTGGGAGTATCGATTTCAAGGATTTCCATATCATCGCTAATGGTATGCCGGATAGCGTCCTTAAATTCTAACTCTTTATTATCAACAAAGATAACTTTGACCCAATACTGCACCGTGTACTCCTTTCAATAAAAGCCTCATAGCATCTGTGCATCAGCCATCACCGCCGCCTCGCCATTTATTGCCCCAGCTCATGAGAACGCGCCGTAGCAGCCTCGACAGCTTTCATAAAAGTCGCGCGTACCTGCCCGATTTCTAATTGTTGAAGTCCCGCAATCGTCGTCCCACCTGGTGACGTCACCCGATCTTTCAGTAAAGCGGGATGCTCACCACTTTCGAGTACCATACGGGCCGCCCCATATACGGTTTGCGCCGCCAGCACACTCGCCACGGCCCGTGGGAGTCCTACCCTTACCCCACCGTCAGTGAGTGCTTCAATCACCAAGTAAATATAAGCGGGACCACTACCGCTCAATCCCGTCACAGCATCCATTAAAGATTCTTCCACCAAAACTACTTTGCCCACGGATTCAAAGATTGTTTGAGCCAGCTGGAGGTGAGGCCTCGAAAGCCCCGAACCCCCGGCCAAAGCCGTTACCCCTTCCTGGATGACCGCTGGAGTATTCGGCATCGCACGAATAAGGGAAACATTTTTTCCGACCTGCTGTTGAATGCGGGCTAATGGATAGCCCGCTGCAACAGATATCAGTAATTGCTTCCGTGATATGTGCTCCTTAATCTCCGACAGCACGGTATCCATAACCTGGGGCTTCACACACAGAACAATTATATCGGCACGCTTCGCTTCTTCAGCGTTGGTAGACCCCGCCTGAACCTGAAAAGTCTTCTGAAAATGGTCTAATCGGATTGGGGAAATATCGGTCACAGAAACATTGGCAGGAGCGGCAAGGTTGGATTTCAGAATTCCGGTCACCAAAGCTTCAGCCATATTGCCAGCCCCTAAAAATACAAATTTTTGTGCCTGTGACATCGGCCGAGTATAGCCGTTGACTGGTAGGGGTTCAACTTAAAGACCGGGGTTAAAAAAATTCCATTTACGGCATTCGCCCCATAAACGTTTGCAAGGAGGGCAAAAAAACAGGCAGAGCGAGCAGAGCTTTACCACGGTAATGTCGAAGGAAGGTACCACCACAGATTGGAGTTGCCCCTCCCATAATCCGGAGAGTATATTGGAAATCCTAACAAATCCCTATGGCAACGCACTTTCCGCCTCTCATAATCGATTACATTGCAATCCACAATGATAAAAATTTAGAAGCCAAGGAGGAAGGCATGAAAACCTGGCCTATTTTCATGATTTTTGCAATTGGAATATGGTGTTTCGGCGCTACTCCTTCCGACGCCCGGCGCATTCCTCTCACCTCCGAGCAAAAAACACAATTAGAAAATGCCCAAACCGTGTTGGTCGAGATCCTTGCCTTAACCGAAAAAGGAGGGTTTAATACCCAGCCCTTGGTAGCCACGGTTAAGGAGCGTTTGGAAGAAGCCGGGTATACGGTGACCACCGATCCGTCTCAACCCCACGACGTGGAAGTGAAAGTAAAATGTGAAGAGCAAAAGGCATTGACCGGTACCTCTCCAAGCGGCGGGGACGTGGATCTTGCCGATGCGCCTGATCGGCTCTGGAAGGGGCCGGCCTGCCTGTTGACCTATTTCCTTCAACAGAATGATTTTCAGTGGAAAAAGGAGGTACGCACGACCTTTGCCGATGCCAGACAGGCCGCCCAACAGGCACAGGTTGAGGATGCCGGGACCTATGCGATGGACCATCTCAACCAACGGCTGGCGGAATATGACTTCCCGGTCCTGCTCTCCGCCGAGTGGGGGCAAATCAATCGCCTGCTCACACTGTTGGAGGACCCCAACACCCCCAAACTGCGGAAAGTGAAAATCCTTTCGGTCCTCAGCGATGTGCATGCAGATGAGGCGCTCCCGCAACTGACCAAACTCCTGGAATCCACCGATTTGCAGCATGAAACTATTAATGCCCTCTCTGGAGCCGGTTCCGATTCTATTCCCTTACTCATCGATTTATTTCAAACCAGTCGGCAATCCAGAATTCGAGCTGAAGCGGCAAAAGCCTTGGGAAATATTGCGGGCAGGACCGGAGATCCCCGTACGATTCCTCCGTTGGTGCAATACGTGACCGAAGTGTTACCTCAACTGAAAAACCCGGAAGATATTGATTTCCCGCTGCTCACTGAAGTGGTCTGGGCGATTGGAAAATTACGATGGGGCCCCGCCCTCAAGCCCATGTCAGAACTACAGGATAAAGTGTGGTTGATTCATGACAATTCGAAAGAAATGGCTGAATTGCGAGAGGCCGCAAGTTGGACTTATAAGGCAATAGCTTTACAAGATGCAGCCATGTTGCAAACATATTGATAAGATGCGGTACAATTCCGAGAAGCTCTTGTCAACTTCCTGTTAACCAAGTCTACCCCAGAGGGTAGGGCTTTGCGACCAGACAAGGAGGTTACGCATGAAAACTTGGCTTGTTTTCTTCACTTTCGCAATATGGTGTTGCGGCAGCACCCCATCCGAGGCCCGGCGGATTTCCCTCACGACAGAACAAAAAGCACAATTAGAAAATGCCCAAACCGTGTTGGTCGAAATCGTCGCTTTAACGGAAAAAGGGACGTATGACGCTAGTCCATTGGCTGCCACGGTCAAGGAGCGTTTAGAAGAAATCGGGTATACGGTCACCACCGACCGGTCTCAGCCGTACGACGTGGAGGTAAAAGTAAAGTGTGAAGAACAAAAAACATTGACCGGTACATCTCCCTCTGGCGGGGACGTGGACCTGCCCGATGCGCCCGATCGGCTCTGGAAGGGGCCGGCCTGCCTGTTGACTTATTTCCTCCAACAGAATGATTTTCAGTGGAAAAAGGAGGTACGCACGACCTTTGCCGATGCCAGACAGGCCGCCCAACAGGCACAGGTTGAGGATGCCGGGACCTATGCGATGGACCATCTCAACCAACGGCTGGCGGAATATGACTTCCCGGTCCTGCTCTCTGCAGAATGGGGGCAAATCGATCGCCTGCTCACACTGTTGGAGAATCCGAACACACACAAACTACGGAAAGTGAAAATTCTTTCGGTCCTCAGCGATGTACATGCGGAAGAGGCGCTCCCGCAACTGACCAAGCTCCTCGAATCCACGGACCTACAGCAAGAAACCATCAATGCGCTTTCAGGGGCTGGAGCGCATTCCATTCCGATCCTCATCGATTTATTTCAAACCAGTCGGCAATCCAGAATTCGAGCTGAAGCGGCAAAAGCCTTGGGAGATATTGCGGCCAAAACAGGAGACCCCCGTCCCATTCCGCCTTTGGTGAAGTACGTGTCTGCGCTGTTACCACAATTGAAAACCTCGGAAAACATTGATTTTCCTGTGCTCACTGAAGTGGTCTGGGCGATTGGGAAACAACGATGGGAGGGGTCCCTTAAACCTATAAGAGAACTTCAGCAGAAGATTTGGGTAATTTTTGACAATTCGAAAGAAATGGCCGAACTGCGCGAAGCTACCAGTTGGACCTATAAACAAATAGACCTGGATGGGCATCTCAGTTAGCACATCAGGACATCGTAGAGTGGGAGGTCAGGCATGAGGGAATGGGCAACATGTGGATTCGTCACCATTGTTTTACTCGTTGGGCTTTTGAACTCAGAGAGCTTCGCCAGGCGGACATATCTTGACGCGGAACAAAAAACGAAACTCGACGCCATTCAAACCATTCTAATTCAGGTTCTGGCATTGACGGAGCGTGGCAAAGTAGATGGAACAGTCATTGAAAATGTTGTACGACAACGCTTGGAGGAATTGGGGTATTCGGTAGTGACCAGTCGGGATGCGCCATACGATGTGAAGCTGAACATTAAATGCGAGGAACAGAAAAAATGGTCAGGAACCACTCGAGCCGGCGGCGATGCCGACAATATTGGTTCCCCAGCCCGTCTCTGGAAAGGTCCGGCCTGTCTCTTTTCCTACCAGTTGGATGGACGAGATTTAGGTTGGTACAAAGAAGCGCGAACTAAGTTTGAAGATTCCGGCCAAGCTGCTGAGGCCGCCAATGTTTCAGAATCCGGTCTCTACGCGATGCAAGAATTAGCCGAACGGATTAAAGAATTCGATTTCCCCGTGTTGATCGCTGCGGAATGGGGACATGATCCTCGCCTTATTAAGCTCCTCAATAACCCTCAGACGCCGAATAAACGAAAGCTTAGAATCTTATCCTTACTGCCTCGGGTCCAATCCCAGCAATACTTTCCCTTACTCAAAGAACTCATTCAAGATCCTGAATTGGCGGAGGAGGCCATCGTGGCGCTTTCCAGCGCGGGGAGCAAAGCCATTCCCCTCTTAACGGAAATTTTTCACACACAAACGAACTCGGCGATCCGAGCGGCCGCAGCAAGGGGGTTAGGGGAAGTTGGTGCCCATACCGGAGACCCCACCATCACCCCCCCTATGCTCGCCTATGTCGTTGAAAATCTTTCGCACCTCAAAACCTCTTCAGACATCGACTTTCCCGTTCTAACAGAAGTCGTATGGAGTTTAGGCAAACTACGAAATGAAAAGTCTATTGCCCCTATATATGAGCTACAAAGCAAAATTTGGGTAATTTATGACAATTCGAAAGAAATGGCCGAGCTGCGAGAGGCCACGAACTGGACCTACAAACAAATTGAATTGGATGGGCAGATCCAGTAACAGGGCCCACCTTGACATATCGCTATCAGCCAATTACTAAAAAACCGGTCTGACGCTCATCAGCTGCCTTCATGAGACTGATCCACACCCAGACCGTCTGTATAAGCCTGCTCATTATAGGACTCACATTCACGTATGCAAGAAGCGGCCTCACACAGGTGACCGGAGAAGTGGGAGAAATGGATCGCCTGGAGCAAAAGGCAGAGGACGCCATCGCAAATGGAGACCCCGAAGGTGCCGCCCTTTCAATTGGTAAGGCGGCCCTAATGGCTAACCTTCTCGCTCAAAAAAAAGAGGTACACCGACAGATTCGCCTCTTATATCAGGCGGCGGATACCCTATTCAGAGGCCAAGAGCAGGGCTATCGTGCCCTCGCGCTCTTTGAACGAGCGGGAGGACAGCCACCGGCCTCACAGGGGGTGTGTCAATACCTCTCACAGGCTGCCGATAAGGTGAAACAATCTCAGAATGATCTCAAGGCATTGACGGATTTCACCAATGAATCGTTCCGGGAACGCCAGCAGCGCCACATCGGGAAGACCCAAGAATGGGAAGGACTTCTCCAGGGATTGCAGGAAGATCTGTCCTGTTAGCCTTTTTCAGGGAGACCTGGAGCAACAGATATCAATCCTTCACCCTTTAGTTGAAAAAGAGACAGGCATGTTTTGGAAGAAGAACCCGAGGTCCGGGGTTTAGTGAGAGCAGGCGTTAGGAACTCTCTGACTATTGGACGAAGCTGGTTGCGTATTAAACACGGACTGGGTGAGCAGACGGGCGATTTCCTTGGAGATGATTTCCTGCATGACTTTACTGGCGCGGATCCGTGCTTCCTTTTCGGTCACATGCCCTTCCCGTCCCGTCTCCGAAATTACACCGATGAGGCGATGAGAAGGGTTTTCATAGATATTGATATCGCCACACCATCGCACATATTTGAACAACGGGTCTGGTAAATCTACCGGCCAAAATCGGCCTTGACCAACAATGGCCAGATCCGCAATCTCCGAGGACTCCGATTTGGCAGGTTGGCCGAATAAACCTTCTCTCTTGAGCCCATCCAAGATGGCCCGTTCCATATCTTCATGGTAATCTCCCTCAATAGCCACCGAGATAAGCAAATTTTTGGCGACAAAATCCATAAATTCTCGTTGAATCTGTGAGATGCGATACAATGCCGGCAGGCTTTCTCCACTGCTACGGATTACCCGTAAATCGGCATTGAGCGCCTTCCGATCCGCTAACAGGTCAATCGCTTGCTTGTAGCCACGTATCCGTTGAATTTTTTGATGATGCGTCCGGCCTTGGTTGATCATATGTTCAATCTTCGTGTCCCATTCCTGTAATCGTTCCAGAATGGCCCGCTCGGCTTGTTGCCGGTCCAGGCCCGCCAAAGCCCAAAAATGTCCCGTAGACGGCTGATTCCAGAGGTCCAACACCTTTACATTTTCCAGCACCTTGCTGGTAGTCACTTGCGTCCGTTGATCCAGTTGTAACTCCCGTCGGGTTTGACTGCTCTGGCCGGATTCTTGAATAGTATACGTTTCATGATCCATTGATTGAGTCTTCACCTGCGCCGAAAACACCCTGGCAACGGCGGCGTACGCCCGTCTTTCGGCTTGTTCACGAGAATCGGCTTCTCCGATTCCCGTGAGATATCGTTCAGCGGGGTAGGCTTGATGGGGCGACATGATCCAATCAGGTGGAGTCTCTCTGCCAAACCAGGCACATCCCCCGGATAGGATCCCTATCCACACTCCCCATATTATGATGCTGAAAATTTTCATAGTCATTTATTGCAAATTCTGGTGGATCACAATCTTTGTTTCGCCTTTTTTGAGTTGAAGACGATGGTGTTGAGTCGTTCCAACCTCTCGTCCGTAATGATCCATGGATTGGATGGCTACGGAATAGTCACCCGGTTCAACCCACAGTCGCGTCAGCTGGATTTCACCTGGCAGAGTGCGCCACGTTCGAATATCGGCTTCTTCAGTCGCCAGAGCAAATATGCGGGCAATCCCGCCCACCAACGGACCGATCCAATCCTGATTATTCCGCCCCGCCACAGCCCTGGCCCCAAGGCCTATGCCTTCAGCAGCGGCCATTTTCATAGCGGTTCGGGCCACCGCCCGCAGCACGAGGCCATCGTAATCATCAGCCAGATTTTTTTCGGCCACGGCGGCAATATCATACACCCGCTCCGATTGGGTTTTAAAACGGTCTGTCTGAGTTTTGGCCTCTATCACATCATAGGCTAACGAGGTTTTTTGCATCGTAAATCGGGGTAAGGCAATTCGGGCAATTCGTCCGTGAATGCCATACAGCAGCGATTCCCCTCCTCTCGTTTCCCGAGTACTCCGGCCAAACCCGGGTTTAGTAAGGGCCACAAGGTACAAGGCGTCCAAACTCACGGGAACGTCAATGAATAAGTCTTCTTTCTTTGGACCTTGCCCGTGATAACTCATCACAATGAGTTGGGCCCCGGTGGATTCACCATCAGGGGCGGTAGAAATACCCACTTCCGAATATTTTTCCCGATACTGCCTGGCCTCGTCAGCCAAGCCCAGTCGTTGGGCCGTTCGAATCAGGTCAGCTTTTAAAATATCAGGAAAAACGACCCGGGACCACGCCTGACTGTCCAAGTACACTTGCTCCGCTTTTCGATACCCGACATACGCATTATTGAGATCACCCGTAATGTCATAAAGCAGTCCCACCAAATAACGGGCAAACGGATCCTCTTGGTAGGTCTCTTTTCCCTCCTGTTTATCATGAAGGACATTCAGCCGGTGATCAATCCTCCGGCCTTCCACCAACGCCTCATTCCACTGTTCGAGCGAGGCATAGTTCAGCGCTTTCACGACGTGAATCATGACATGTTCATAAGGAGCCCCTTCAAAGGGCCGTCGAGCTTCATTGACGAGCAGAGCCGAGGCTTCGTCTCGAAGGCGCTTCGTATACAGATCCTCGACCAGGATATAGGCCTCTTCCAGAACCTTGTTGCTTTCGACAAACTGTTCAGCCAAATGAAGCGCCATGCCCAGTTCCAGGAGATAGAGCAAGCGATCCTTGGAACCATAGTCCGGCTTTGCCGATTGAATAATTTGGACAGCCTGGTCTGAATTGCCCGCCAACAGGCTGCGTTCTACCTGAGCGTAGTGAGACATGGGCCCGCTACAGCCAACAATGAGGATGGCTCCAAGCACAACCAACAACAGGATCCTCGGTTGCACGGTCATCGGGAAAGGGCCACGTGGCCAAGGTGGGAGACGAAAAAACAGAGCCCCGGGCGGTTAAAGCCAAGGCGAAAGAAGTACTGAAAAACCGACCGAACGTCTCGCAAGGGCAACAAAAGGCACGGCGTTAAAAGAGCAGACGTTTGCGCTCGACGACTTTTTTGATTTTTTTCTGCCCGTACCAGGATTTCACATTCGTTTCGACATTAATGAGATCTAAATCGACCTGATAATAGATTCCTTTGACACCATCAGATTCATCCACAATGGTACTGATCGTCCCCTTCATCATAAAATCTGCACCCAATTCCTGCCCCGGGCGTTTCTGGGTATCTTCCCTCGCATGAACAGCTTGTTCCTGCCGTTCCTGGCGAATTTCTTCGCGATCCCGTTGACTTGCCACAAAGAGCACTCTTTGAGAATTGGTCATTTCCCGTTCCAAGTCCGTCACAAAGGTGCCCACATCGATATGCTCATGGCTTTTATTGAGGATTGTCCCGACAATCACCGTGGGGACCCGGTTGTGTTGGTTGGAAAAGTTTTCCAACCAGGGCTGGTTCACCATTTCTTTCATCATCGCTTCGGCAACCAACTTAGAGTCGGTGTCATTCCATCGGCCACTAAAATCCGTCACAAGCCCAGGATCCACCCGGGTCACCTTTCTTTCTTTTCCGCATCCACCCAGCAAGAGGAGACAGAGGCAGGGAGCAACCACCGCACACGATTTGATTAACCGAAATATGAAGGGCAAGGTCATTCCTTTGTTATGATAATGATGAACCAGGACGGCAAAACACCGTCAACTAACCAGAATCAAAGTCCTCCCGGACGCTTCGCTTCTTCCTGTTCCAGCTTTTTAAAGGCCTTTTCGGCATTCTTGCGGACAAACTCCCGCACCTCTTCGTCCAGTTCCTGTGCTTGTTGAAGGGCTTCTTTCATTTCCTCAAAGGACAGCTTGGTCAACACATAATAGGTTGACGTCTCTTCATCTTTGTAACGGTCAATGGGACGGACTCCATTTAAGGTCACCGCCGAAAACGTCTTGACGGCTCGCTCGACATTTTGCTCTTCTGTTGACTTGGTGAAATTCCCTGCGGTAGTTGAGGCCGCATAATCCTGCATGAGATAGGCGGTATAGGTCCGAAAAGTTTTTGCCAACTCGGCTCGCGCGCGGTTTTCAGCGGTTTCCCAGGCAAGTGGTTCATTTTTCACACCGACCACCGCCCCTACGCCATAAATAGACTTATTATCATCGGCGTTCATGACACCCGATCCATCCTCAACCCAGTTGGGAGGACCTCCACATGCCACAAGGAGGCAAGTAAGAAAGGCAAACCCTGCGAGGCGGAGAACAATCTGACGCGTATCATGGCCTGATTTTTTCATTAGGGTATCCTAACTTTTTGAGAAAATTTTATGAGAGTTGTCTGTCAGACGGGTTAAGAAAATGCTAGCATTGGCCCTACAACCTGTCAAGAAATCTGGACTTTTTACTGTCTCACCCTGTTTCACATCGAATTGCATTCATCATTATTCGAAGGCAAACAGGAAGACGAAGGAGGACGCATTGTGAGTGAGGTAACGATTGAAGATGGCATTATACGAGTGAAAGAACTGGTTATTCAGGATGGAAAAGCCGCCAAGGTCTTGGCTGAATATCCAGAAGCTAGGTGGGCCGAAATCACCCGGCGTGCGGTAAAGATTGGCCTGGGCTACTTAAAAGGAGGGGCAGAGCCTTGACCAGTTCCTCCATCCTCTTAATTGCCTAAATGCTTTTTAAATAATGATGAATGTCACAAATGGGAAACACTCCGTGGCCGGGATGTTAACCCCACCCGGGTTATAGATTTGAGGACGCAGAATCAATTCCGGCTTGGCGGGCATGACCGATAAACCTGTTTAACTGATCATCTCCAAGAAAAATGGGGATCTCGACCAGCACGGGGTACTCGTTCTGAATCAATTCCTGAAAGTGAGCCTGTTGATGAGATGGGACATCTAAAATCGTCCCCAAGGCCTGAACATACTCTCCGTGTCCCTGGGCAATTTCTTGAAGAAGGCTGTCATGATTGGTTGCCACAAAGGCTCTGGCATGTTCTCCGCGTTTGACAAGGCCATCTTCCGTCCACCAGGATTTGCCCGTGCTGGAAGACAGAAATTCGGTGGTGCCATCGGTAGTGGTATCGAGTGTCGCTTTAATCGTGCAACCGGAAAAACCGCTCAATAGGAATAACCCCAAAACTGCGAGGCTTTGAATTGTTCTAAATTTTTGCATCATGATGATTCTCCTTAACTGAGTTCATGGACATGACAGAGACGTCTTGGCAGTTTAGAATAGGGTGTTCGTCGAATCTGGTGCATCAAAACTTTGGCATTTTTCATCATGAAACACAACTAGCGTCTTTTGTGATTTTTTACGAATAACCTTGAGTAAGTCCTGAAATCCCCTAGCGCCATGCTGACACCTGAGGATCATCTTGAATTAATTCGACGAGGACTTTCTACGTTCCAGGTGGAATCACAACTTCAGCGACTACGTCATGGAGTCCCACCGATCACCATCATTCGTCCATGCCGGTTGAATGATGGAATTGTCCAACTCCGTCCAGAAACCTTTCCGCAGTATCAACGACAATTTGACGCTGCCTGGCAGGCGGATCGGGTTAGTAAATTTATTCCTGCATCCGGAGCTGCCACTCGCATGTTCAATGATCTCCTTAAATTTTTATCCGAAGAGGCCTCACCTGAATCCCCCTCCAGTCAGGCACCTACTCTTCCCCATGCTGTCGACCAGGCATGGACGCGCTTGCTGGATTTCCCGTTTATTCCGGACCTGGAAAAGTACCTCCATGGGCAGGGGCAAGCCCCTCCAACCGATCAGCATGCGCACGATCTCAATACGATTCTTCAAGCGGTCCTGAAGACACCGGGCCTTGGCTATGCCGAATTGCCCAAGGCGCTGCTCTCTTTCCATCGATACGAAGAAGGGCCCCGCACCTCACTCGAAGAACATATCCATGAAGCCATCAGATATCACCCCAATCCAGTAAACCCAATAAAGATTCATTTGACCGTCTCTCCGCAATTTGAACAGGCCATCAGGAACCACCTACAGACCATCCAACAGACATTGCAAAAACAGGGCTGGAAACTTGACTGCACGGTCTCCTTTCAAAAACCGTCGACCGACACCGTTGCTCTGGACTCGGACAACCAGCTTTTTCGGGACGACGATGGCAAACTGGTCTTTCGCCCGGGAGGCCATGGTGCGTTGTTGGAAAATTTGAATGACTACCAGGGAGATATTGTTTTCATTTCCAATATTGATAATGTTGTTCCTGACCATTTGAAAGATCCCATCATCTCATGGAGAAAGGCATTGGGAGGATACCTGGTTGAGCTTCAACAACAGGTGTTCCAACACATAGAACAACTCAGCTCAGTCCCGGTAGATGCGAAAAGGGTCCAGCAAGCCGAAGCCTGTATCCAACAAGAACTTCTTCTCCCCCTTCCCCAGTCGTATCGAGAATTGGCACTACCGGATCAAGCCACATTACTGAAGCAATACTTAGATCGGCCCATCCGGGTCTGCGGCGTCGTGCCCAATACCGGCGACCCGGGCGGAGGGCCATTTTGGGTCGCGCACCCCGAGGACGCCCCGTCCAGACAAATCGTCGAGCAATCACAGGTCAATCCCGATTCTGAAGCTCAACAAAAACTGTTTGCCTCCGGAACCCATTTCAACCCGGTCGATTTGGTCTGCGGAGTCCGCGATTTTCAGGGCAATCCATTCAACCTCCTGGAGTTCGTGGATCCCGGCACCGGCTTCATCGGCATGAAATCCTACCAGGGTCGTCCCCTCAAAGCCTTGGAATGGCCAGGATTGTGGAATGGAGGAATGGCCCATTGGATTACCATTTTCGTGGAAATCCCTCGCGCCAATTTTAATCCCGTCAAAACCTTTCTGGATTGGCTTCACCCGGCCCATCAACCTCAGAAGAATCGGAAGTAACCAGTACCCGGTTGGGTGAACATCCCTTCCTATTCTCTTCGTTCTTTTCCAATACTCTACAACGCCGCCCAGGCATGCCTTGGAAGTTAAGATGCGAGAGATGCGGACCGAAACGTAATGGAGGTCCGCACCTCGACTCAGAACAATTTTTCACACACCCGGAATTTTCATGAACGATCAAGAATTTTTTTCCCTATGGCAAAACTTTGGGTTCCCATGTAAATCCCATCCCTGGCACGGTGTCGAAATTGGAGAAGAGGCACCCCACACGGTCACGGTCTACGTCGAAATCGTGCCCACCGATACTGTCAAATATGAATTGGATAAACAGTCAGGCCATTTACGCGTGGACCGGCCTCAGCGCTATTCCAATGTCTGTCCCACGCTGTATGGATTAATTCC
>DOFS01000533.1 GCA_003523945.1 Nitrospiraceae bacterium
CAGCGTAGTTGCTATGGTACCGACTTTGCTTTCCTGAAAGATCGTCACCGATGTGTCAGGGAGTCGTGTGAAATAGCGAGAACGGAAATTAAGTCCATGGCCCTAATTCCCTGCCCAGAATGTCATAAAGAAGTCTCGACGGAAGCTCGGGCCTGCCCTCAATGCGCCTTCCCTTTTCCTGGGAAACACGCAGTGGAAGAGGAACGGGCAGCCGGACTGAACACCTGTCCACAATGCCACGGTTTAGTCTCTCCTGATGCCCACACCTGCCCATATTGTCGCGTGTCGTTGACCGGAAAACCTACCCCGAAGGAAAATAATGGCGAGGCCATTCAGGAAACGCTTGTGTGCCCGCATTGCCGGGAATCTTACATCCATACCCGAAAAGTTCCCCCACCCGTGAAGGGACCTTACGAGCAAACAGATTTGACACCTTCCCTCACATCGTGGAACCAGGCAGCAACGATCGGCCCACGAGACAGTCAAGGCAAAAATCCTGGAAAATCAAACGAATTCCAAGGTCCTCGCCGACGCGCTGCATTGTGGCAGGACCCCTCTGGTCCCCAAAAACTTGCCTCCCCCCGCCGCTATCCTCGTGGCAGAAAAAAATCGATCCTTATAGGTCTGATCCTTTTGGTAACGGTGGCCATGTCCGTGGTATTAGGAGCCATTTGGCAACTCGATGGGCTCAATCCCCTCGAAGCTATTCTTTCTTGGCGAATGTAACTCCACCAAACTTCGCTTTTCCCAATACGTCAAAAAACCCTCTCCTCGGCGTCCTCTCCTCCAAAGAAAGTCCCATGGAAACACAGAAAAAGAGATTGTGCCTGTCAATCGGAGAAGAAAGCGGAAGGCATCATCAACACATTCCGCGATTATCCTCCAGGAAGAAGAGAAACGGCCGTGGTGGGTCCTGCGATATTGGAAAACATGAGGGTGGCATTGACAGCCCAGTCGATAAATGGTCCCGGATACACTCCCAAAAGCACGGTTCCGGCAATCCCGACATACACCGCAACTTTGATTGGCATGGAAGCAGGAATTGGCGAAGTATCTGTCGGCTCGTTGATGTACATCTTTTTGACAACAATCAAATAGTAGTACATGGAGATAACGATGTTGACGAGTCCAACAATCAAGAGAGTGTACAACTCCTCCTTCATTGCGGCTATAAATAAATAGATCTTCCCGATAAATCCTGCCAGGGGAGGGACTCCAGCCAGTGACAACAGAAAGAGCAACATGGCTGCCGCTAAGAAGGGGGATCGTCGATTCAAACCGTTATAATCTTCAATTTCATCGCTTTTCACCACTTGACTCACTGCAATGATGACCGCAAACGCTCCCAAATTCGCAAAGAGATAGGTCAGGAGATAAAACATGATCGCATCACTACCCTGTTTCGTCCCGGCGGCCAATCCGATCATGATATTTCCGATTTGTGCAATACCCGAATAAGCCAAAAGCCGCTTAATATTCTTTTGGGCAATGGCCACGATATTGCCGTACGTCATCGAGAATATGGATGCCACGACAAATAACAACACCCACATCGGCTTGAATGAAGCCAGGGACACATAAAACATCCTGATAAGGATGGCCAGTGCTGCTGCCTTCGGTGCAATGGACAGGAAGGCTGTCACGGGAGTCGGCGCACCCTGGTAAGTATCAGGAATCCAGGCGTGAAATGGAACTGCCCCAATTTTGAATCCCAGAGCGGCAAAAATCAAAATATAGCCGATTGCCAATCCATAACTTCCCGGCACCCCGGTCATTTCAGAAAAGATTAAGGTCCCGGTCTCGCCATAGACCAAACTGATGCCATAGGCTAATAACCCGGCCGCAAACACTCCCAAGATAAAGAATTTGAGTCCGGCTTCCGATGAGCGCTGATCCGCTCTGAGATAGGCCACTAACACATAAAACCCGAACGTGGAAAATTCCAAGGTGACAAAGACGGAGAGGAGGTCATTCGATGAAGCCATAAACATCATGCCGATCGCCGACATAACGACCATGACATAATATTCGCCACGGAAGAAGCTGAAGTTCTGGACATAATCAATGGACATAAACAGAATCAGCGCTGTAGCGCCCACAATGATGAGCTTAAAGAAAATGGCCAGCCGGTCCAGCACGAACATGTTTTTAAACAGGGCACCATTCGTCCCGGCCTGATCAAAACCCAACAGGATCAATCCCGTAACGGCCAACCCCGCGATGCTCAGATAGGCCAATTGTTGGTGCGTGATGCGCTTCAGCGAAAAGTCCAATGACAGGATAAGACATAACCATAGCGTGAGAAAGATTTCAGGCAGAACCAGAAGCAAATCTGCGACGGAAAGGTCAAGTTGAAAGGTCATTGCAAAGATTCAGACAGTTAACAGAAGGTTCAATCAGCGATCGTTTACGGTAAAAGACCTTGGGTGTTTTGGGTAATGAGTGGTGCCACTTGGTTAATCCGGTCTACCATGGGTTCAACTGTTGACCGTACCACCTCATAAAAATGCCCGGGAAAAATCCCAAGAGTAATGCTACAGACTATTAAAAGAAGCAATGGCATGCGATCCACCCAATTTCTGGCATCGCTGGAATGGGCATATTCCGGATCTAACCTTCCGTAAAACAGCCCTCGCATCATTTTGAACATATACGCAAGGGTCAGGACGATGCCGAGCACCGCTACCACGACTTGGAAGGGATATGCATCCCAACTCCCCACAATAATCATCACTTCGGCAATGAAGTTGATCGTCCCCGGCATGCCGATTGAGGCCATACAGGCGACGATAAAGGCCCCGGCAATAAACGGCATCTTTTCAACGAGTCCTCCCAATGATGGAATGTCCCGTGAATGGGTTTGGTCATACACCCAGCCAGCCATGGCAAACAACATGCTTGTCGCCAGAGCATGGGCAAACATATAAATGACGGCCCCGGATAGACTGATGTAGCTCAAGGCGGCCATGCCCAGGAATATATAGCCCATATGGCTGGAGCTGGAATAACCAATGACGTATTTGGTGTCTTTGGCAAAGTAAGATACCAGTCCACCATAGACGATGGAAAAAACACAGAGGACGGCCGCCACCCACATCCACTCCCGCGTCGCATCAGGCAGAATTTCAAACGCCACCCGAATAATGGAAAAATGCCCAAGCTTCATTAACACACCCGCATGCAGCATGCTGGTTGCTGCCGGGGCAGCGGCATGCCCGACAGGTGACCAGGAATGCAAAGGCCATATCGGGGCGATAGAGGCGAATCCAAAAAAGATCAGAAACCAAATTAGCGTGGCGACCGTATCTGAAAAATGAGCCTGTTCACGCAGCACCACAATGTCAAAGGTGTGGAGACCGGAAAGATGGTAAATGAGCAGGATCCCCATCAAGGCCACCACCGCCCCCGCAGACAGGAACAGGACCAGTTTCATGGCTGCGTATTCTTTGCTGTTGGATCCGAAGTTGAAAATAAATCCGATGGAATCCCGAAGTTTGCGTCCTTCGGGGTCGGTCATACCGAGATACCCCTTGGTATGGCTTCCCCACAGACCCAGCAATAAATACATCGGCAACACCGACATTTCATAAAAGAAATACAGAAAAAAGAGATCCAGCGACATGAAAACCCCAATGGTCGCCGCCGCAAGAATTAAGAGAAAGATATAAAACTCTTTCGTCCGGTCTTTGATATGCCACGAGACAAAAATGCCCGCAAACA
>DOFS01000203.1 GCA_003523945.1 Nitrospiraceae bacterium
CTTTCAAGGGCAGTTCACCCAACTCATCCAGAAACAGCGTTCCCTCATCGGCCATTTCAAAGCGCCCGGGCTTGGTTCCAACCGCTCCGGAAAATGCCCCTTTTTCGTATCCAAATAATTCGCTTTCGAAAAGAGACTCGGGAAGGGCCCCACAATTCATCGTGATAAAAGGGCTGTTCGACCGCTGGCTTTGTTGATGAATGGCGCGTGCCACCAACTCTTTGCCTGTTCCGCTTTCCCCGCCGATTAAAATCGTAACGTCATTTTTGGCAACCATTCCAATGACATCATGTATTCGGCGCATCGCTTCACTTTCGCCGATCATTTCCTCGAGGCGATCTCGCGTCTCGAGTTGGTGACGCAAATCCTGGTTTTCGGTAGCAAGTCTGTGGCGATCCAAGGCCTTTTCGACCACAATGGAGAATCGTTCACGGTCAATGGGCTTGGTGAGAAAATCGTAAGCTCCCAACCGCATGGCTTCCACGGCAGTCTCAATAGAACCATAGGCCGTGATAACGATGATTTCCGTGGCAGGCCAATGGGATTTTATTCGGGGAACGAGGGCCATGCCCCCGATACCTGGCATTCTTACATCCGTGATAAGAAGGTCACTGGGCGCCTCTTGCATCAAGGCCAGCGCGGATTCGGCAGAGTCGGCGCCCTGGGCGAGGTACCCTGCTTTCTCCAATATCGTCACTAACGCATTGCGAATATTGATTTCGTCATCGACCACCAGAATGCGAGTCTCCTGTTTCACGCACCCTCCACTGGTATGGCCCGGGCATTTACACACACGGGTAAACTCAATGTGACCGAGGTGCCCTCGCCGGGAAGTGCGGTCACGTCGATTCTGCCGCCATGGTTCTGCAAAATCCGATGAGCGACGGCGAGGCCAAGCCCGGTCCCGGTTTCTTTTGTCGTGTAAAAAGGGTCGAAGATGTGGACAAGCGATTGTGGATCAATCCCTTGGCCGGTATCGTGGACGGCAATCTCCAACCAGTGCCGCTCTTGTCGTTCGCGTTCCTGGACGATAATTCGGCAGACCCCGCCTGCCGACATGGCCTGAAGCGCGTTGATCACGACATTAATGAGAGCCTGTGCGATCTGCGTTTCGTCACCCTGAACATCCGGAAGGTTCGTCGGGACCGAAACCTGAAGGTGCTGGTTCCTGTCCTCAGCCTCATGTTGTAATAACTGCGTCACATGCGACACGAGCGACTGAATATTGACTTCCTGAAATTGAGAAGGCCGTGATTGTGCATATCGCATAATATTATCCAAAATAGCCGACAGTCGGCTTAATTCGGTGTTCAGGACTTTGAAATAGTCATTGGCGCGACTGGACAAGTCGGTGGTCTCTCGGAGTTCTTCTTCAAGTAAATGAAGATTGAGATCCAGGGCGCTGAGGGGATTGCGAAGTTCATGCGCGACACCGGCTGACAACGTATGCAGTGCAGTCAGTCGTTGGGCTTCGTTCACCTGTTTTTCGAGCGCTAGCCACTCTGTGACATCGTGCAGTTGAAATATCATTCCTGCCGGTTTGCCATTATCTCCCGTCAAATCAACACTGCTAATACGGATCGTCCGTACCTCTCCATTTTGAGAATCGAAGGTAATCTCCTTGGAATGCATGGATCCGCCATGATGCAGGATTTGGGCAAGGAGTACCTGAATGGGATGCCCTTCTCCGAAGACCACATCGTAATGTTTGCCCAATAGAGAAGCCGCAGGGCGCTCAAGAATGGCTTCAGCGGTTGGGTTGGCTGCGGTTATAACCCCATCTTCACTGACCGTCAACACACCAGTCGGGATACTTTCCAATATGTGCCGGGCTAGCCCTTTGACCTCTTCAAGATTTTGTTTGGTGTTGGCGTAATGCAGATAGGTGACGACTGCAGAAATACCAACCCCACCGACGATGAAGAGTAGAAGTGTGATGGCGATCAAATCACGCCGGGATTGTCCGACTGCGGCATTTAATTCCGAGGATACGGTTTTTCCCTCTGTGAGGCCAACCACCACCATACTCTGATGCTCTAGACTGAAGATCAAGAGCACTCCAACCACTACCCCCACGATAATAAGGATGGGCACGATTTGACGAATGAGCAGATTGTGAAAAAGTGGTGTTTCAGGGCGAGGCCGGAACATGCTTAGCTCCAGTTTGTATGAAATCTTCTCGGAAACTATCGGAAATACTGACTATTTCTCTTCTATTACCATAGGCGAAGAAAGGGGGATGGTGCAATGTCCCTCCATTCGTTTTAACAACTGTTCATCAAAAGACGGCCTTCCAACTCTATCGATGGACATGCCCTGTTATCCGGAAAATTTTGGCTATGCCGGGGAACCTTTTGTGCACACCTCTTTTTTTTAAAATGATGTCAGTGCGGCCATTGCATGGGGAACATTGAAAATACACCGATGATGTTTCATCCCTAACCCATACAAATCTTCTATAAGGGTAGGGGGATTCAGCATGGATCGATGCGTTGTCCGGACATGGCATCTCCAAACTTTTTTTGTCCTTAATTGAAAGCTTAAGGGCATGCCCGGAAACCCATATGAAACATTTCCGAATTTCAGCGTTGGGCCGCCAGGGTGGTAAGAAAGATTGGTTCGGCCTCCTTAAGAAATTCTGCATGAACGTCATCAGGTGTCGGAGGTGGTTGGAGCCCAATCCCTTTACCTGCCTTTCCATGCCTTGTCTGGTTTTGCTCATGACCTCTTTTGGAAAGATATGAACAGAGCAATGGAGATGCCAAGGGGCATATAAGGGGTTGATCGTCGCTTATTGAGGGAGAACCGGGCTTTTCCTCATGTTTTAGGCATTGAATGTTTTTTAAGTTGTCTATCAATAAAGGTATTCACGCAAAATTTGCATGAGGAAGTCCGCTTTGCGAGCCATAAATTCTGAAAAGTCTTTATTCTATGGAGAATTTTGAAAAATTGGCATAACCATTAATGTGCAAAATTTGCATCCACACTATGGAGATTCTTCAGGAAAAGAGAGTCTCCCTGTATCAAGGGTTCACTTGGTTTTCCTGGCGTATATGGGAGGTGCAGCACGTCTGTCCTGGCTATTTTCATAGAAATGCAATGAGCGGGAAGTGGTCGATTCGTACTGACGAAAGCCTTGTTGGAACCAGGGATGAATCTGAAAGCCCAATGCAATCCTATTGGTCTGTAGATCAGGCTGAAAATAGGGCGCACGTCAGCTCAATGGATCATCTGGACCTAAGACCTGCAAGGTTTGCAGAGGAGATACTGAAATGGTTCGTTTCCTTGTAATTCTTTAACCGGCTTCGATCGATCTTTAGGGCTTTTTGCTGGTGTTAGGCAGAGCGTTGGAGCCAGAACAGAATGAATTTTTAAGGTATAGCCTTTGCAAAGAAATGGATCTGTGCATGAAAGCCAGAACACCATAAAAGAATTTGAGAGTACAGTTATGCAGATACGTGTCAGAATGGCGATCTTCCCCTCAGGCGATCAGTATTTTGCTTCTTTCATCGCGTGGCCATTCCCCCAATCCCCAATAATTTTTGGCATGGGTCACGCGTTCAAGGAAACAAGAACTCCTTGTCCCCCACCAAGCCTGTTCACGGGGAAATCCGGTGATTTTTCCTCTAAGCCTTTGTCTCTTTATGCGATGGCCATGAAAAATTCTTATGACCAACATTTGATTTCCTGTTCTCTCAATCAGGTGAGGCCAATTGCCTTGACGCCTCCTCTTACCCGTTTAGTAAATGAAAGTGACACCGTACGCAAGGCATGACGATCCTCCTGTTCCTGTCTCTGTTGTTGGCCTATGCGTGTGGGATGCTTCTCCCCCTGTGTTTCCCAAATCGACCGCATATTCAAAATGTGATGGCGCATGGATCAGCTGCTGTGGCTGGGGGCCTGGGGATAGTCCTTGGTCTGATTGGGCTCTTGGCCCCTGAACCGCTGGTTTGGTTCCTGCCGTCTTCTATTCCTCTTCTGACGTTTTCTCTCCGGCTCGATTCCCTGAGTGCTTTTTTTGTCTTGACGATTTCCCTTGTGGGATTGGCGGTCTCCGTATTTGCCAGTGGCTACGTCCGGGAATTTTACGGACGAATCCCTGTCAGTCTTCTCGGCTTCCTCTATAACGGGTTTCTCCTGTCCATGTTGTTGGTTGTCACGGCGGATAATGCGTTCTTCTTTTTAATCGTTTGGGAATTGATGTCCCTCCTCTCATATTTTCTCGTGGTATCGGAGCATGAAAAACCGGATGTCCGTTTTGCGGGATTATTTTATTTAATTATGACCCATGTGGGCACGGCATTTATTCTGGTGACGTTTCTTATGTTTTACCAGGAGACGGGTTCGTTTGCCTTTGAGGCCTTTCGAAGCGCCGAGCAATCCCTGCCGGAAGGGTTGCGGACCCTGGTCTTTTGGACAGCCCTCATTGGTTTTGGAACTAAAGCGGGCATTGTGCCACTTCACGTCTGGTTGCCCTATGCCCATCCGGCCGCACCGTCTCATGTCTCCGCGCTGATGTCGGGTGTCATGATTAAAACGGCAATTTATGGCCTCCTTCGCGTGTATTTTGATTTTCTTGGAGGGCCGTTTCCCTGGTGGTGGGGATTTGTGGTCTTGTTGGTCGGCACGGTGTCGGCGCTTCTCGGGGTGATGTATGCGTTGATGGAACATGATCTGAAGAGTCTTCTCGCCTTTCACAGCGTTGAAAACATCGGCATTATTTTAATGGGAATTGGAACAGGCATGGTGTTCTATGCCTATGATATGCCCCATCTGGCGGCGTTGGGAATTATCGCAGGGCTCTACCACACTCTCAATCACGCGGTGTTTAAAGCCTTACTCTTTATGGGCGCGGGTTCACTCCTGTATGCCACCCACACCCGGAACATGGAAGAATATGGAGGACTCCTTCGACGGATGCCCTGGACCGGCCTGTTTTTCTTGATTGGGGCCGTTTCCATTTCCGCCCTCCCACCGACGAATGGCTTTGTCAGTGAATGGCTGGTGTTTCAGGGGCTCTTTTTAAGTTTGGAACTCCCTTCTCTATTTTTGAAATTAATGCTTCCCATCGCTGCGGCTCTGCTTGCGCTTACCGGCGCGTTGGCTCTGGCCTGTTTTGTCAAGGCGTTTGGTATTTCATTTCTGGCTCTTCCGCGAAGCTCCCACGCACGAAAAGCTCTAGAGGTTCCTGTCCCTATGCGTCTCGGGATGGGATTCCTGGCCGGCCTTTGCCTGATTTTAGGATTGGGCCCCGCAGTCGTGGTTCCAATGCTTGATCGGGTGAGTGAACCTTTTGTGGGGACATCAATTGCAGGGAGGGTGTTTGAAATGGGTGGCTGGACACTCGCACCGGTAAGCGGAGAGTTCTCAAGTCTCTCCACTCCAGTTCTGGCGATTGTCCTGGCCGGCCTCACCGGATTGGGATGGGGACTCGCCTATGTTCTGGGAGGGAAGGGGAAAACGCGATTCTATAAAACATGGGGGTGTGGGTTAAACGTGACCGCACGAATGGAATACACCGCGACCGGTTTCGTCCAGCCTATTAAGCGGGTGTTTAGCACCATTTATCAACCGACGGTCAA
>DOFS01000204.1 GCA_003523945.1 Nitrospiraceae bacterium
TCCATTCGGTTTTATCCCCCACTCCTGAACGACCTGCACTGGCCACGAGATGGAGGCACTGCGTCTGATCGGGGCATTCCTCCCTGAGCCGGCAGGTGGAGCAGATATCGCCGGGTTTAAGCAGCCAGATTCGCGCCAGGACCACGGTGGGTCGTTCCGCCAGACGCCGCACAATCAGCCACAGCAAGTCGTTTAAAGAACGTTGTTGGGCGATGTCCAATAGCAGGCATTTGAGTGAATCTAGCGTGGTGCCCTCGTGGCATTCTTGATTCGTCGTGTTCATGATTGAAAATGTAAACGAAATTTCGTGTCTGTGCAAT
This sequence comes from Nitrospiraceae bacterium, assembly GCA_003523945.1. Lineage (GTDB taxonomy): Bacteria > Nitrospirota > Nitrospiria > Nitrospirales > UBA8639 > Nitrospira_E. The sequence continues at coordinate 321 of DOFS01000204.1, forward strand.
GAGCTTTCGTTATCCACGAAAATTCGTTGTATTCAAAAAGCGTTTAAATATTAAATATGTTTATAAAACATCAACTTATGGTTTTTTATTCTTTGGCACGGTCATTGTACTACCACGAAAACATGTATGAGACCCTTTACCAATACCACACAAGGAGAACACAAACGATGCCTCGATTACCTGCACTTAATCCGGAAACCGCCACGGGCCAGGCTCAACGCTTACTCAATGGCGTCCAGAGCAAACTCGGCTTCGCACCCAACATCATGCGGACGATGGCCAACTCGCCGGCGGTCCTCCAGGGGTACCTCGATTTTTCAGGAGCCCTCTCGAAAGGCCATCTTTCGGCGAGGTTTCGCGAACAAATTGCCCTGACCGTTTCCGAGGTCAACGACTGCCGATATTGCCTCGCGGCGCATTCGGCCATCGGCCGAACGGTGGGGCTCAGTGAGGAGGCCATCAGTGACAGCCGGCGAGGCGAGTCACCCGACACCAAGGAGGCCACGGCCCTGGAGTTCACGCGGCAGGTCGTGTCGAATCGCGGACAGGTTACGGACGAGAAGGTTACCCAACTTCGGAAGGCCGGGTTCACGGACGGGGAGGTCACAGAGATCCTGGCCAATATCGGGCTGACACTGTTCACCAATTATTTCAATCATGTAGCCGGCACGGAAGTGGACTTCCCTGCGGCTTCCGAGCTGGAAGCCAGGGTCTAAAGCCGTCCAGTGCTTACTCAACAACCACGATTACTCAAACTTTAATTCCATGAAAGGAGAAAAACCATGAGCCCACAGACCACCAACAATTTGCAGGACAGATTGGAAGACTTGTTTTCGTATATCCGGGAGGGCCGCATTCTGGATGCCATCAATGAATTCTATGCGGAAGATGCGGCCATGCAGGAAAGCGATCAACCGCCGACGGTGGGACGCGACGCCAACCTGGAACGGGAGAAACGATTTCTGAGCACCGTAAAAGAGTGGAAGCGTTTTGATGTGACGGCCAAAGGCATTGGGGAAAACGTCACTTTTTATGAAACCGTTATGGATTGGGTGGCTACCAACGGCACTCCGGTCCATGTTGAACAAGCCATGGTCGCAAAATGGCAGGACGGCAGGATCACCCGTGAGCGATTTTATCACAACTAATTCCAAATACTTTTCACCGATTCAAAAAGGAGATTAATCATGGCACTTCCCAACCCAGGCATGGACTTTAATCCTAATCAGACGGCTTTAGTCATTACCGACCCACAGAATGATTTTTTAAGTCCAAAAGGCGTGGCGTGGAGCGTCGTGGGTGAAAGCGTGACTGAGAATGACACGGTGGAACACCTCGACACACTCTTTCGAATCGCAAAAGAGACAGGCATCCAGGTATTTGTTTCGCCCCACTATTATTATCCCTCAGACCACGGATGGAAGTTTGAGGGCGCATTGGAAGCGGTGATGCACGGTATCAAAATGTTCGATCGTGTCGATCCATTAAGTTTGAAAAATTTTGAAGGCTCTGGTGCGGATTGGCTCGACCGATTTAAGCCATATATTGCAGACGGTGGGACCATCGTCGTGAGCCCGCATAAAGTCTACGGACCGGAAACGAATGATCTGGTTTTGCAATTGCGCAAGCGGAAATTCAGTAAAGTGATTCTCGCCGGCATGTCCTCGAATCTTTGTGTGGAATCACACATGCGGGAGTTGATGGAGCAAGGCTTTGAAGTGGCTGTGGTCAAGGATGCGACGGCAGGCGCCAAAGTTCCTGAAGGCGATGGCTACAAAAGCGCCTTGGTCAATTACAGGATGATCGCGAACACGGTGGTAACCACCGAAGAAGTCGTTAAGCATATGGAAGGCATGCTGGCAACGGCATAAGGAAACAATTTGTATTAACCTGATGGTCTTTGTTTGAAACGCGAAGGCTCACCGAATCAATAAGGTAGAGGAGAACGACATCATGAAACGCTTCAAGACCATAATCAAACCTCTGATCGGTATCTTAGCTATTGTGCCCTTCAGCCTCATTGGAATGTTGGTGGTAGGTGCGACGGCCTCAAAGTCGGGAAATCAAGGACCGGCTACCGCCCTAAGCACGTCCGTGGAGATCAATCATCCGACTCTCCATAAAACGGTGCAAGTCGACGGACTGGATATCTTTTATCGAGAGGCGGGACCAAAGGATGCGCCGGTCATTCTCTTACTCCATGGTTTTCCGACCTCTTCCCACATGTTCCGTAACCTGATCCCGCAATTATCGGATCGGTTTCACGTGGTGGCGCCGGATTATCCGGGATTCGGAAACAGCTCGATGCCACCTGTAGACGAGTTCACCTATACATTCGACAATCTGGCGAAATTCATAGATAAGTTCACCAAAAAAGTGGGTTTGGATTCCTATAGCCTCTACATGATGGATTATGGGGCGCCGGTCGGATTCCGGCTGGCGGTCAGTCACCCTGAGCGGATCGAATCCCTCATTATCCAAAATGGCAATGCGTATGAAGAAGGTTTGCGGGATTTCTGGAAACCGTTTCGAACGTACTGGAAAGATCGTACCCCGGAAAACGCTAAGGCTCTTGAGGGATTTCTGAACCTGTCTGCAACCAAATGGCAGTATACGCACGGCGTCCGCCATCCTGAAGTTATTAGTCCTGAGAATTGGCTGGTGGACCAATATCTGCTGGATCGGCCAGGCAACAGCGACATCCAGTTACAGTTATTCTATAGCTACGGATCGAACCCGCCACTCTATCCGCAGTGGCAGGCGTACTTGCGAGAGTATCAACCGCCCACGTTAATTGTGTGGGGCAAGAACGATCAGATCTTTCCCGCTGAAGGGGCCTACCCGTATAAACGGGATCTGAACAATCTAGAGTTTCATTTACTCGACACGGGGCACTTTGCCTTGGAAGAAGATGGCGATCTGATTGCCAATTATATTGGCCGTTTCCTGGATAAACGAGTAGCGGTTAAACAGTGAAAGATTGCGAACAAATAAATGGCGTTCATTGAGAAACTCATTAGAAGCACCAGTAATACCCAATGAAATTCATCATGCCCCTCACGCTCTGTCTTACAGAAGGTGTTATACCCACTGAAACCGAAAAACAGACCGTCGCATGCATCAACGATTCCATGCTGAAGTGCCTTGGTCTCACCGGTAACACAATCATGACACCCAACATCACCGCGACGGTTCATATGCTGCCCAAAGGGTCCACACATTCGAGCGGGGAAGATTTCGCTGCCGCATGGTCTGAATGGATAGGGCCCTCTTTTTCCTTGAGCAGTAAAGAAATACAAATAGGATATTTCAAAAAACGTCACCCACATCATTCTCGATCTATCAGTTGGAAACAGCCTAAAGACACTATCTACGTTAACGTTATTCACGCGGTGGATGGCGCGTGGAATCTTGCTGGCAAGGCCATGATCAACGAGGAACTGGGGCAGGTAATTTCACAAGGCTAATAGCCTTGTCTTGGAACACCAAAATGTGGGTAGTGGACTTTCATCTCATTAAAAGGAAACGGACCATGACAAAACTTTTTGAGCCCTTAACCATAGGTTCTCTGACATTGCCCAATCGCATCATCATGGCACCGTTAACACGGATGCGATCAAAGCAGCCGGGAAACGTTCCCCATGAACTCAATGCCACATATTATGCACAACGTGCTTCTGCCGGATTAATAATCTCGGAAGCCACTCAAGTTTCCCAACAGGGACAGGGTTATCCAGGCACACCAGGGATACATTCCCAAGAGCAAGTCCAGGGCTGGAAACTCGTGACCGATGCGGTGCATAAGGCTGGCGGCCGGATTTTTCTGCAACTATGGCATGTGGGGCGCATTTCTCACCCTTCTTTTCAATCCGATGGTGGTTTGCCGGTTGCACCTTCTGCTCTTGCTGCGGAAAACAGTGGAACGTATACGGCTGATTGGGAGGAAACGTTTATTTTGGTTCCTCGTGCACTTGAAACAAATGAAATAACAGGAATTGTTGCTGATTTTAAAGCGGGTGCTGAAAACGCCAAAGCGGCGGGCTTTGATGGTGTAGAAGTGCATGGAGCTAATGGGTATTTACTCGATCAGTTCCTTCAGGATGGCTCCAACGCTCGCACCGACGACTATGGTGGATCAGTTGAAAATCGTGCCCGTCTGTTGTTGGAGGTCGTCGATGCGGTCAACGAAGTCTGGGGAAGAGAACGTGTCGGCGTGCGTGTATCTCCCTTTAACGCATTTAATGGCATGAGAGATAGTGATCCGATCACGCTGTTCACCTATGTCCTACGTGAATTGGATGCACGAGGGGTGGCCTTTGTCGATTTAATTGAGCCGCGGGCAGCGCTCGCGGGCATGCAAGACGAAAGTCTTGAAGACACACCACAAACGGCCTCATTGTTTCGTGATAGCTTGAAGACGGTTCTGATTTCGGCAGGAGGGCATACCCCTGATTCAGCTCTTGAATATACAGAAAAGAGTTTGGCAGACGCGGTGGCGTTTGGAAGGCACTTCATTTCCAATCCAGACCTCCCAGAACGTATCCGAAAGTCTGCCCCTCTCACCCCCTATGATCGTGCCACATTTTATGGTGGAGATACGAAGGGATATACCGACTATTTGCCTCTGAATGAAAAGGCCGCCTAACGACTACTTGAGTGAGAAAAAGGAGACAAAGAAATGAAACCACCAATCAGTGATATCGCCTTTACTCCAGCCGTGAAAG
>DOFS01000096.1:0-1000 GCA_003523945.1 Nitrospiraceae bacterium
TCGTTTCTTCCTGGTCGCGTTTCCCCACAAACCGTCCCGTATTAACGTCTACCACAGTCATGGCCTCTGTGTGGTCAATGACAATGTGCCCTCCGGATTTGAGCCAGACTTTCCGGCTTAGGGCTCGGGTAATTTCCAATTCGATCCCCAAGTGATCGAATAACCCTTCCTGCTTCTTGTCATAAAAATGTACGCGGGAGGCTTGTTCCGGAAGATAGCGCCGGACAAAATCTTTGACTTCCTCAAAATCCGGTTTTGCATCAACTAGCAGACGGTCGACTTTTTTGGTGAATAAGTCCCGTACCACCCGGAGCGGGAGTGAGAGATCCGTATGCAGGAGGGACGGGGCTGGTTGTTTACCGGCAGCTTTGAGCGTGTCTTCCCATAATGCTGTGAGGAATCTTACGTCGGTTTGGAGATCGTCCTCCGGTACATCTTCACACACGGTTCTGACAATATATCCATATTCGGGTTTCCGGATGCGCCGCATGAGGTCCTTCAAACGATGGCGCTCTTCTTCTTTTGTAATTCTTCGCGACACGCCAATATGGTCGACATTGGGCATGAGGACCAAGAATCGTCCGGGAAGGGAGACGTATGTGGTAATCCGAGGTCCCTTGGTACCGATGGGGCCTTTGGAAATTTGCACAAGAAGTTCCTGGCCTTCTGTCAACAGGTTTTCAATGGGGCGTGCAGTTTGGCGTCGTGGACGCGGGAGGTCTTGACTTCGTTCATCCTCTTCACTATCCACGAGGGTATCCCCGGGTTCGGTTCCGACCGAAAGATCGGATACGTGGATAAACGCGGCCCGATCCAGTCCAATATCGACAAAGGCCGCTTGCATACCAGGCAGAACTTTAATGACCTTGCCTTTGTAAATGTCTCCCACAAAGTCTTTTTTTCTTGGACGGTCGACATACAATTCTGTTACGACACGATTGTCGAGCACGGCAACCCGTGTTTCTTCACGAGTGACACTAATCGCAATTTCTACTCCCAT
>DOFS01000096.1:1177-2152 GCA_003523945.1 Nitrospiraceae bacterium
TGGTGAAGAGATGTTCCTGGTGGGGCGGAGCCAATTTGTTGGATCTGCCTGTCAAAATCTGAGATAGCTTCGTGCCCCTTCTGGTAATAATTGTAATTGAGTACTGTATGGAACCAACTGAAGATGGTTCTGTGTATACACTTCCTTGTTCCTGCAAGTGTGGTGAAAATCCACGGAATTTTGGAATTTTCTGAATTGAATTTTTCCCTGTTTCCCTCTTTATGCGATAACCAGTCCAACACTATCAAAACCAAACCGCAGGGTACATGATACCTAAAGCAGTGACAGGCGTCTCCGTTTTACGTTGAGCAAGAGCCCCAAAGCTGTGAGATTCACCACCATGGCGCTGCCTCCATAGCTCATAAGGGGGAGTGGAATGCCCACTACAGGGGCCAGCCCTGATGTCATCGCAATATTCACCACCACTCCAAAGGCCACCATGGTTACCACTCCGACAGCCAGGAGTGCTCCGATGATGTCCTTGGCTTTAAACGCGATTTCTAAACCCATCAAAAACAAGAGAATATACAAGGCTAGTAAGACCATTGACCCCATAAAGCCCCATTCTTCGGCAAAAACCGCAAATACAAAATCTGTATGGCCTTCGGGAAGAAATTTAAATTGAGTTTGGGTGCCCCCATATAAGCCCTTTCCCAGAATTTGGCCGGAACCGATAGCGATGCGCGATTGAAGCCCGTGATAACCCTTGCCTCCCGGATCAGAATTGGGATCGACAAAGCTGAGAATCCGATCCTGTTGGTACTCGTGAAGGGAACCCCAGACCCCGCCCCAGGCAAACGGGAAAAGCATGAGGGCTGCCAATACGATAAACCCAAAGGCTTTGGATTTCATCCCCACCGTGAGAACGACGACAAGAAAAATGGCCAGAAAGCCCAGGCTGCTTCCTAAGTCTGGTTGCTTAAGTATGAGTAAGAAGCCAGGAAGCACGATGATCCCGGGGATGATCAATCGACG
>DOFS01000096.1:2334-2767 GCA_003523945.1 Nitrospiraceae bacterium
TTAATGAATTCTGAAGGCTGCACCGCAAAGGGGCCAAGTGGAATCCATCGTTGGGAACCTCGACTGGTTTTGCCTGCGATTAACACGAAAATAAGTAAGATTAGCCCTATCCCATAGAGCAGATATGAAAAACGAGCGAGTTTGTGATAGTCAATACCTACCGCGACCAAAAAGGCTAAGGAGCCGACGACCATCCATGTGGCTTGCTTGAGATAAATGGGGATTCCAGTTGTTGCCTGGGTATTGGTGACGCTATAAATGGATACGATGCCCAAAGAGATGATGGCCATAATTACACCCAGGAAACACCAATCGAAGGTATCCAGGCCTCGGCGGTTTACATTGTCGTTCATCAATGACATAAGTTGAGTCGTTCTCCGTCCCTAAGGGATTGGGTTTCTGAGAGAGGGTGCAGGCTGTTGAGTGGTCTCAT
>DOFS01000191.1 GCA_003523945.1 Nitrospiraceae bacterium
ATAATTTCCTCAGTGCCGATCAACGCTGGCAATTGGTCTTAAACCGGGGGTCTCTTGCCGTCGTCGCCAGACAATATGAGGGATGGGACGCCTTTCAGACACACATCAGGTTGGCGACCAACGCGATAGAGAACGAATATCCCCCGCCTTATCTCTCCCGTATCGGGTTACGTTTCAGGAATATCATTCGGAGGTCCGCCCTTGGGCTCACGGATCAAAATTGGAATCAACTTTTACAGAACAAATGGATAGGAGACCTCGCCTGGTCCGGAGTAGCCGGAGACTTGAAGGCCACGCACAGCGAAGTGGTGATGGGCCTGAATGGCGGAGATGACCTGGTGTGCGTCCGACATGGGCTTGTGTCGATTACGCAACCGATCCAGGAAATGGGCTATGTCATCGATCATGATTTTTTTGTGAATGGGCAATTCTCGATGGGCGAGATTGCGGGGAAACTCGCAGACTATCACCAAGCGGCTCAACGATTTTTCAAATTGTGGATGACCGACATGTTGCATCAGGCCATGAAACCAACGACCTGAGCAAGACGGAGATCTTCTGCCCAATACGCTCAAGCGGAAAAAGACAACACATCCGAGGAACCGCTCTATTCCTTAAGCCAGCACGCCATTTCTACACACGCCAAGACTCCCTCAACGCCACTGGTTGCATGCGGCAATACCCAAGGGTTCCGCAATGATTCCACCCTGTCTGAGCACTGCCACACATTCACTCACAACAAAATTCCGTAGCGTCTGCCGTTCTCTGTTCATGCCCTCTTTCTGCCACTTCGTATCATTTTCCGTTTGAGATGCGGCGTCTTCTTTCAGGCCTTCTAGGATATGGAATGGCTCATCACTACCTCAGATTTTGCTGGTCCGGCGACCGCTTCATCAACCGTCCACTGTTCCACCCGATTCCGTCCATTCTCTTTGGCTGCATATAGGGCTTTGTCAGCTTGGGATACCAATTCCAAATGATCAGGCGCTCCTAAAGCGGCCGCCGACACCCCAAAGCTCATCGTAATTTTCGTGCCGGACGTCGTTCGAATGGCCTTAGTGGCCAAACGTTCGATGTTTTCCCGTAACCGTTCGGCCACCAACATGCCCTCGAGACAGGTCTGCCCGGGCAGGAGAATACAAAATTCCTCTCCCCCATACCGGCCAATGATGTCCAAAGGGCGCAAGGCGGTTGATAACACTTTCGCGACGATTTGAATCACTTGATCCCCCACGGCATGGCCGAACCGATCGTTATACGACTTGAAATGATCAATATCGGCCATAATACAGACCAAATCCGTCCCCTCGTGTTGAGCCTTCTCCCACTGTTCTTCCAATGCCTCGAATAACGCTCGACGGTTGCAACAACCCGTCAGGGGATCTCGGTGAGCCAGTTGTTCTAGCTCGGTTTTTGACAACTCCAACTCTTGAATCGTGTCTTCTAATTCCGTCACATCATTGAACGACACCAAAATTCCTCGCACCTGGTTGCGTTCACCGAAAATAGGGGTACAATTGACTCGAAACTTCTTGACAGTTTTCCCCATCCTCTCCCAAACCAGGGGAACATCCAACTTCAAGCTTTTCTCCTGTCGTGCCGTCTTCCATGGGTAGGCAATTAACGGATTGGCTGGGTCAGGAGACGTCCATTGAAAGCGCTCCAGGGTATTCCCGATCAGATCGTGAGGATCAACATCGACAATAAGACTAAAGGCTCGATTGGCTAGCACAATACGGTCTTCACCATCCAGGAACACCACACCCTCTGCCAACACATCAAATGCGGCTTGTACACGCATGGGTACGACTGAACTGGGATCGAGTTGACGTAACGTGCGTTTCATATACACAAAGTAGCCCAGAAACCCGTAGACCATAACCAAAGCCAGAAATTGAACCCAGGCATTATCAAGGACCTGTAGCCAGTTTTCATTCTCCAGAGAAGAAAACCGGAGTTGTAACGTTCCCCAATGCAGGTCCCCGTTAAAAATAGGAATTTGAATATGATCGGGGGTGGAATGGGTTCCGGATGGTTGAATCCAGATTTCCTGATGTGGACCGGCCAGAGCCACAATCTCCCCGCTTTCCAGGACCAAGGCAACCGATTGGATATCCTCATTCCGTTCTACCAACAAATCCAACGCCTGCTGGATGGCCGAGTCATCCCCCCTCCTTGCCAAAAGTGAATACTGGACGGCCAGCGCTTCGCTATACTTTTGCCGATAGGTCAAAACTTGGGCGGACTGGTCTGGAATGAGGCCGACCATCAGGTCACTGATTAAGAGGATACTCAGGGTCAGGGAGACCAGACCCAGACTCATCCAAAAGATAGGCGTCAGTCGTTTCATGAGGATCGTGACTGAGATGTCGAGGAGGGTGGGGCGGCTTTGCCCACCTTCGGGTCCAGCATCTGTTCTAACCCTAGATGCTCCCGGGCTTCCTTCTCTGCGGCTTCTTTCATTTTTTTCGTCAAACTCTCTCGACCCTGTTTATCCATATCCAAAATCGCAATCGGGTCGACACTCCGCCAGGCCGGGAGCGCCGCCAGCAGGCTCGCCAACAACGTGCCACTCCGCAGCAGCCACGCCACAATGACTCCCGAGACGCCGACCCCGGTGTATTCCATCATGTTGATAAACAGGGACCGTTCGCCGAGGGTTTGTTGCGTGGTCTCTGTTAACTCATCGGAAAACGCATTCAACTGCTGAAGAAATTCCTGGCCCAGCTCGATGCTGGAGAGCAGCACCGGGGCCGGCGCATACGCCCGAATTTGTTCGGAGGTGGTCCCGCTGGCGTCTGGACGCAGGAAGGGGGCCACCTCTAAGACCCGGCTCCAGTCCCGCGCCGACTGAGGACCGGGCCCACGGGAAAGGTCCCGTGCCGCCGGAGAATCCCCCCCAAGGGACCCCGGAAACGCCCCTGCTGGTATGCCCGTAGGCGAAGGATTCGTCCCAGCCGGCGGCTCCGGAGCCGGCCGAGGACTCGGAGCAGGCGTGGGCGTAGGTTCCGGCTGCGGGGGAGGCGCCTGAGCCATGCCTTCCTGAACATCGGTGACGGTGATACGAATCAGTTGGGTATCCACTCCGCCGTTGCCATCACTCACCTGGACGGTAACGTCATACACATTATTCCCATCGGCGTCGGCGGGTGCCTCAAAGTCAGGCGCGACGAGGAACCTCAACACTCCGCTGGTGGGATCCAGGCTGAACCGTGCGGCATCCGCCCCCCCAATGATCGTAAAGGTCAGGGTATCCGCCGGCACATCCACATCCGTCGCCGTCACCGTCGTCACCGCCGGTTGGTTTTCGGGCACAGTGACGGCTGCCGTCGCCCCCCCGCCGTCACTGGTAATCACCGGCGCATCGTTGCCATTCGTCACCGTCACGGCAATCGCTTGCGTATCCACACCGCCGTTGCCGTCACTCACCTGCACCACCACGTCATAGACGTTGTTGGCACCCGCATCGGTCGGCGCATCAAAGTCGGGGGCGACGAGAAACCTCAACACCCCGCTGGTCGGATTCAGGCTGAACCGCGCGGCATCCGCCCCCCCAATGA
>DOFS01000495.1:0-16012 GCA_003523945.1 Nitrospiraceae bacterium
TTTCAATCGACAACGGATTCTCCCCTATCAATCCTATGCCTATCTGGATGGGCCGACAAGGGTCTCTCCTGGCTCATGCATTCTCCCTGGATGAAGAATCTTTCATGCCCGCTTCATAGCGCCTTCATGTAGACAGTCTATCCTGTATTCAAGAACGGCTGGTTGATCCCATCACATACTCACAAGGAGGAGGCATCATGAAACGGTTACACACATTCAGTCTGTTGGGCACCTCAGCGCTGTTGTTGACTTCGGTCGGATTGGCCAACAGTGATGATGGCAAAAAAAAGATCCACGTGGCCAACTTGCCCACTTCGGTCACCATGGAAGAGGCCATCAAAACCGCAACCTCCAACTTTCCAGGGAAGGTCCTTGAGGCGGAACTGGAAAGCGAGGACGGGAAGGTGGTCTATGAAGTCGAGATCGTCAACACTGCCGGGGAGACCCGGGAAATCGAGATTGACGCCCAATCCGGAAAAATTCTGAGTTCTGAACTTGAGGACCAGGATGGCCACGAGAAGGGCGTGTCCCACAAGGATTCTGGAAAGTCCTAAGAGAACAGCAAGGCCCCATGCTCAAGGGGGTATGGGGCTTTCTCTTGTTTTCTCACGCTGTGACACACAGGAGGAATCCTGTTGGAGCTGCGGTTACATCCCATGTTAGTCCATTTTCCCATCGCCTTGCTCTTCACCAGTATGTTATTTGATGCAGCAGGAGCCTGGTTCAAACGTGACAACTTCCATGACGGCCCCTTATGGCTTCTTAATCCTTGGTCTTCTCGGAGGGGTTGCTGCTGCCATTGCTGGCGATGGAGGCGAAGAAGGTGCTGAAAAAGCCGTGATTACCGAGTCGATGATTGAGGCACACGAGACGCCCGCCTTTGGGATCTTGGGAATTTTCGGGTTGCTCCTCTTAGGGCGCCTGGTCCTGCAAAACCAATTTACACGAAGGACCTTGGTCCCGTATTTTTTGATTGCGGCGATCGGATTAGGCACACTAAGCGCCACGGGTCACTATGGCGGGGGTCTGGTCTACGAGCAGGGAGCAAGAATTACTCTTACCCAGAAAGCTGGACTCAAGGTGTCGGAGGACTCCGGACCCAAACGGTTAGGATTTTGAGTGGGAGACAGATGCGTATTCTTTTAGTGGAAGATGACTCAAGTGTATCGGGATTTATTGTCAAAGGCTTGCGGGAAGAGCAGTATGCTGTGGATCTCGCCATCGACGGAGAGATGGGATTAGCCATGGCCCAGACCATACCCTATGACGTGATCATTCTGGATGTCATGCTCCCCAAAATGAATGGCATTGACGTCTGCCGCCGGCTTCGAGGGCAACGCCACACCACGCCCATTCTTCTGTTGACGGCACGAGACGCCGTTGAAGACCGGGTGACGGGTCTTGATACCGGCGCGGATGATTATTTAACGAAACCGTTTGCCTTTGCCGAATTACTTGCCCGTCTCAGAGCACTTCTCCGTCGCGGGAGTGCCCAGTCCACGCCTCGCCTCACGATTGCTGACCTGGAGCTGGATCCGGTTTCCCGCCGTGTCTCAAGGGCAGGCCAGGTTATCGCCCTGACCAACAAAGAATTTGCGCTTCTGGAATATCTCATGAGAAACGCGGGACGAGTCCTGACCCGGACAACCATTACCGAACATGTGTGGGATATTCACTATGAGTCGGTTACCAATTTTGTGGATGTGCATATTAAAACCTTGCGCAGCAAAATGGATCGGGACTTTTCTCCGCAGCTGATCCACACCGTGCGCGGGGCCGGCTATGTCTTAAAGAGCCCGGAGACCTGATGTATGCAGGCCTTTCGCGCTCGTATCCGCCGTGCTGCCTTAAGCTTCATCGTCATCCTTTTAGGCCTCTTTAGCCTGCTCCTGTACCTGGGACTTTCCACAATTTTACACCGCCATCTGGATGCAGAACTGGTGGCACTCGCCGAACAGGAAAGTCAACGCGTGGAACTGGCGACCGACGATGTTCATGTGTCTCCTCTCCGGAAAAATGCAGGAGACGAAGAAGACGAATTAGAAGAATTCGACGACGAAGAGGATTTACAGCAGGCCATCCGCTACAGTGCCATTCTGGATCACGCCGGCCGTATTCTCTGGAGTGGCCAGGGAACAGAGAACCGGCCCCCCGTGGATTCTCAGCTCATCGCTCATGTCCTTAAAGGAGAAACCATCTTCGAAACGCTTCACGAACCAGACCGGCCACCTATTCGCCGCATCTCGATTCCCCTGACCATCGAAGACCACGGACAATTTATTTTACAAACGGAAAAATCTTTGCAGTATATTGAAGAAACCCTTCAGTGGTTGGCATGGCTACTGTGTGGCGCCTCGGCGATTTCGCTCTTGTTTGCCTGGTGGGGAAGCGGGCGATTGGCCGGTGATGCCCTGGCGCCGGTTAAGGCCTTGAGTCAGACTGCGGAAACCATTTCCGGGCAGACCCTCTCAACCCGTCTCAGCCTCACCGCGCACTACTCGGAATTTCAACGCCTCGCCCAGACCTTTAACGGGATGTTGGACCGCTTGCAACAGGTTTTCGAAGGACAACGGCGCTTCGTGGCCGATGCGGCGCATGAACTGAAGACCCCGCTCACGGCGATGAAAGGCAATTTCGAGGTCAGCTTGCAACGAACACGAACGGCAGAGGAATATCGCGATACCATTCTCTCCAACCTGGCTGAGGTTGATCGGCTCAACGCCATGACCAAATCCCTCCTCACCCTGGCCCAATTTGCTGGCGACCGTCCCCCTTTGGCACTGGAAACCCTTGACCTTCCGCCTCTTGTGGAGGAGGTGGTGAGCGAGTTGTCGGTGTTGGCTCAAGAAGGCCGCATCCACCTGCAGACTGATTCTCAACCCGTTCCCCCGTTTACGGGGGATGCCTCACAGCTTAAGCAGGCCCTGATCAATCTTCTGGATAATGCGCTCCGGCATACACCATCAGGAGGAACCATCACCGTACGGGTCAATTCCCATGACTCGTCGATCAAATTATCCGTGGAGGACACGGGACCGGGAATCGATGCCCAGCATCTCCCTCACCTGTTTGAGCGATTTTACCGAGTCGACCAGGCACGTGATCGTCAATCAGGAGGAACAGGCTTGGGACTGGCGATCGTCAAAGAGATTATCGAAGCCCACGGAGGAACTATTCATGTACTGAGTCAAGTCGGAAACGGCACCACATTCACGATCATTCTTCCAACTGGGGCAAACCACCACTAACCCATATACCATGTTAGTATTTTGTCATAGGAGATTTTGGGTCCCAAAAGGCCACCTATGAAGCCACTGAACCACCGACACTGGAGATGGTTTCCTGTTCTCTGCCTCATCGGGCTGTTCCCTCTGGGGTGTTCGGATCCCCAGCCACCAGCGACGACCCCGCCCGATTCGGACGTATCCGCCCCCGCTGCGGCCCCTGCAGGACAAACATTTCATGTTGATCAACTCCCCGACCAGGCCCGTCAACGTATCCGCATTGAGGAGGTCAAGGAACGCCTGACCCCTCATGCAGTTTCGGCTCCGGGAAACGTCGCTCTTGACCTCGCACAAGTCGCAAAAGTGTCCTCTCGCATTCCCGGTCAAATAGACAGGATTATGGTTCACTTAGGGAATCGGGTTAAAAAACATCAGCCGCTCGCCGCCGTGGAAAGCCTGCAATTAGATGAATTGGTGCAGGAATATCTGGTCGCCAGATCGAAATTGGATGTGGCCTCCAGCAACTTTGAGCGAACCCAACAACTCCAGGCTGAAAACATTATTTCACAACGTCGATTCCTGGAAGACCGCGGGCAACAGATTCAAGCCCAGGCCGTCTATCAGCACGTTCGGGAAAAGCTCCTGAACATGGGACTCAGCAAACAAGAACTCCAGCAACTGGAGCATGGCAGTCATCTGGAGGGGCACAAATATTTGCTCCGGGCCCCACTCAGTGGAACCGTGGTGAGCCAAACTATCGTGCTCGGCCAGGGCGTGGCAGCAGGAGACGAGTTGTTTGAGATTGTGGATACCAGTCGCGTGTGGGTATTTGCCAATCTTCCGATTGAACAAGCCCGTCTTTTCCAGGAAGGCGACCAGGGCCAAATTTTCCCCCGCGGTGGAGAGCCCATTACCGCCCGACTCTCCTATATTGCTCCGGTCGCGGATGCTATCACTCGAACGATCCGCATGCGATTCGACGTCGAGAACCCGAAGGGCCGACTCAAACCCAATGAATATGTAGAAGTGCGGTTAATCGATCAACAAAAACCGGCTTTATCCATACCCTTATCGGCCTTGACCATGTTGGATGGTGTGCGCGGCGCATTCGTTCAACGGGAATCCGGATACGATTTCGTCTTTGTCGAAACCGGCCAGGAAGGGGGCGGGCTTGTGGAAGTCAAACGGGGGTTGAAGTTAGGAGAGCACGTGGTCACTGAAGGTGTCTTCGACCTGAAAAATGCCATCATGAAAACCTCCGCCCATGAACATTAACCACCATCACCATGAGTGAGAAAGTGGAACGCGCGCAAAAAAATGAATTTCATCTATCAAGCTATGCCTGACAAATCAGGTTCTCTTCTTTTGTCATCCCCGCAATTAGTCAAATGAGGAACGCCCCATAAATCCATGGAACGTCTTCTTACACTCTCGCTCCGGTATCGGTTTTTTACGGTCGTTGCCCTGCTACTGGTGATCGCTTCCGGACTATGGTCACTGACCAATCTCACCATCGACGCCGTTCCCGACCTCACCCCGGTTCAGGTGCAGATCCTCACCCGTTCCCCCGCGCTCGGTCCGATTGAGGTGGAACAATTCATCACATTTCCTATTGAAACCGCACTCAGTGGCATACCGGGATTACAGGAAGTGCGTTCGGTCTCACGCTATGGCTTATCGGCCGTGACGGCGATTTTTGAGGAAGACCTCGATCTTTATTTCGTCCGGCAACTCGTGAACGAGCGACTGACGTTAGCGACCGAACACATTCCCGCCGCCTATGGACGACCGATGATGGGTCCCTTATCAACCGGCCTGGGAGAAGTCTATCAGTTCACGCTCAGAGGCCAGGGGCACAGCCCCATGTTTTTGCGAACCCTTCTGGAATGGGATATTGGTCGGCGACTTCGGGCTGTTCCCGGTGTGGTGGAAGTGAATATTTGGGGCGGAGAAACCAAGCAATTTCAAGTGGTCGTCGAACCCAGCAAGCTCCTCTCCTTCAATCTCACCTTAAAAGCCGTGTTTGATGCCCTGGCGCAGAACAACGCCCTTGCCGGAGGCGGGTACATTGAACATGAGCGGGAACAATATCTCATAAAGGGAGAAGCGATGGCTTCGACGATTACCGATTTAGGGCAAATTGTCGTGAGCCATGGGCCGGGTGGTGTTCCCATTTTCATAAGAGATGTTGGAGAAGTCAAAGAAGGCGCCGCCTTGCGGATCGGCGCAGCCACACGGATGGGAGAGGGGGAAACGGTCATCGGGATGGTTCAAATGTTGGCAGGCGCCAATGCCCAGCAGGTGGTTGAACGGGTGAAGGAACGGGTCAGGGAGATTCAAGCCACGCTTCCACCGGGTGTCGTGATTGACCCCTATTATGACCGAACCCTTTTTGTCTCAAAAGTCATTAAAACGGTCAGAAATAATTTACTCGAAGGAGGTCTGCTGGTCATCGCGATCCTTTTTTCCTTTTTAGGCGACTTTCGTGCGGGTTTCATTGTGGCCTTGGCTATTCCCCTCTCCATGCTGATGGCCTTCACCGGCATGTATCAGGCCGGCATTTCCGGCAACCTGATGAGCCTGGGGGCGATCGACTTCGGACTGCTGGTTGATGGATCGGTCGTCATGATCGATAACATTTTGCGACGGCTCGGAAACGTCACGGACCAGTCCAAGGAGGAGAGACTGGCAACAATTGAGATGGCCGCACGCGAAGTACTCAGGCCCATTGTCTTTGCGGTCGGAATTATCATCGTTGTGTATCTTCCTATTTTGTCGTTGCTCGGACTAGAAGGCAAAATGTTTCGGCCGATGGCCATGACCGTCATTTTTGCCCTTGCCGCTTCTCTGCTCTTTGCGGTCGGAGGCGTTCCGGTGCTGTCGTATTGGTTTGCCCGCGCCAGGCCGAACCATGAAGAAACCTGGCTCATTCGGCGTTTGCGCCGGCTCTATCGACCATGGTTGGCGCTCTCCTTGAACCGGCCGGCGATGGTGGTTATCCCCGGCATCGTCCTGTTTATGATCAGTTTAGTGATCGGATCACGCTTGGGGATCGAATTTGTTCCTCGATTAGAGGAAGGCGATATGGCCATTCAAGTGTGGCGACTCCCAAGTGTCTCCCTGACGGAATCCGTGGAAACGGCTTTGGGTGTAGAACGGGCGTTACGTCAATTTCCAGAGGTCGTGCAGGTGGTCACCAGAACCGGAAGCCCGGAAGTGGCCACCGACGTGATGGGCATTGATATGTCTGATGTCTTTGTCATCCTGAAGCCTCAAAGCGAATGGACCACGACCACTTCGAAAGAGGCGTTGATCGAGAAGTTTAAAATCGCGGTTCTTGAAGCGGTTCCCGGAGTGGGGCTGAGTTTCACGCAGCCGATTGAGATGCGGTTCAATGAACTCATTGCCGGCACCCGATCCGATCTGGCCATCAAGATTTTCGGAGAGGATCTTGAGGTCTTACGCCATCAGGGTGATTTGGTGGCACGCACACTTGAACAGGTGCCCGGCGCAGAAGATGTGAAAGTGGAACAGGTCACCGGTGTCCCCAGGATTCGGATCATTGTCGACCGTGACCAAATCGGGCGATACGGGCTGAATGCCAAAGACGTGTTAGGTATCATTGAATCGGCCAGAGTCGGCCAAACGGTCGGGACCGTCTTTCAGGGTCAACGCCGCTTTGATCTCATTGTCCGCCTTTCCGACCAAGCTTCGGCCGGGCCGGTGGCGCTTGGCAACATCCTGATCCCCACCGCGCATGGTGAACTGGTTCCGTTGTCCCGCGTTGCGACTATTGAAGTGGATGAAGGCCCGGCGCAAGTCAGTCGGGAGAACGTCCAACGCCGTCTGGTGGTCGAAGCCAATATCCGGAGCCGGGATCTGGGCTCATTTGTCACCGAAGCCCAACAGACGATTCGTGATCGTGTGACCCTTCCGCCCGGATACTACCTGGAGTGGGGTGGACAATTTAAACATTTAGAGGAGGCTTCACGCCGGCTGGCCATAGTGGTGCCCGTTACGCTACTCCTCATCCTCGCTATTCTTTCTGTAATTTTCGGAGCCATTCGTCCGGCTATGTTGATATTTTTGAATGTGCCTCTGGCCCTCTCGGGCGGGATTTTTGCCCTCTGGCTGCGTGGATTGCCACTCAGTATCTCAGCGGTGATCGGTTGTGTGGCCCTTTTCGGGATCGCCGTCTTAAACGGCGTGGTCCTGGTGAGCCGCATCCAGGGATTGGAGTCCGAGGGGCTTCAGACCCGGGAAGCCATCGAACAGGGAGCCATGGATCGCCTTCGCCCTGTTTTGATGACCGCTCTCGTCGCGAGTCTCGGGTTTTTGCCGATGGCCGTTGCCACCAGCATGGGGGCGGAAGTCCAACGGCCTCTGGCCACCGTCGTGATCGGCGGTTTGATCACTTCCACGGCACTGACTTTATTAATTATTCCAGCGCTGTATGAGACCCTTTGCCGTTCGAGGAAACAGCCAGTCATGCCCCATGAGCCTCTTACCAACACTGCCTCCAGCTAAAGAGGATGGGGTCGTCACAAGGAGGGAACCGTTGTATGTGGTGTAAACAGATCATGGGGCTCATAATAGTTTGTGGCCTTAGTTGGCATTCTGCACTGGCAGCTGAAATCCCAACCCCACAGCCGTCTCGCCCAACGTTTCTCCTTCAAGACATTCTGGCTCTGGCCCTGGAGAAGAATCCTCTCGTGACGGAAAGCGAAGGCTTCATTGAACAAAAAGAAGGGAGCAAAATTTCCGCCTCGGCCTACCCCAATCCCACACTTTCATTTCAAAGTGGACGGGGAACCGTCAGAGATCCCTCGGTTGGCATTTCGATCACCGAACGATATGTCACGCTCAGCCAGCCATTGGAATGGCCCGGGAAACGGGAAGCACGCCAACAAGCGGCCCAAGCAGGAGTGGAAGGCGCCATGGCCTCCAAAGAAGAAGCCAAACTCAATTTGATTGCCGCTACCAAACAGGCCTTCTATGACCTCTTGCTCGCCGAACGTCAAAAGGAAATGGCTGTTCAGAATGTTCAGACCATGAAAGAAGTCCGTGAAGCCGTCATCCGTCGCGTGGACGCCGGCGAGGCGCCCCCGTTTGAAGCCGTGAAAGTGAAGGTGGAAGATTTAAAGGTTCAAAAGGAGGTCGCCAGGGCTAAGGGTCTTGTCCAGTCCTTCCAAGCCGCACTCAATAGCCTCACAGCCGGAGCCTTGGGACCTGATTTTTTCATTCAGGGGGATTTTGCCGGCCGGCCTGAAACCTTGCCTCTTACGACACTTTCAGAACAGGCTTTGACTCACCACCCTGTGATCATGAAATGGCAAAAACTCGTGGAAGAAGCGCAGCAAACGCACCGTCAGGAGCAACAGGCTCGAATGCCCAATGTGACCCTGAGTGGCAGTTACCAAAGGGATGCAGGGCGAGAAGCCTATGTGGCAGGGCTTTCAATCCCTTTTCCCGTCTGGGATCAACGCCAGGGTGACATTGCGCAAGCTAAAGGGACCTTGCGGCAACGGGAAGCCATGCTCCTTCGAGCCAAGCACGAACTGCTTAAGGGTGTCACCCAACAGATCCAACTTTCTCAGGCCGCTGCCGCACAAATTGCGACGTACGAAAAGGGATTACTCAAGCAGGCAGAAGAGGCGCTGCGTATCGCTCAAGTCAGCTTTAAATTCGGTGAGACCAGTCTCCTGGATGTGTTGGATGCCCAACGAGTCCTACGGCAAACCCAAGTCGACTACGCCCAAGCCCAGTACGATCTCTCGATAGCCCTTACCGAACTGGAACGAGTCACCGGAGGAATTACCCTGCCCTAAAGTGCCGTCGGTTATGGCACCCATTCAGGATGGCAGTCTCGAATCAATTTATTGATAAGCCGGTTTTCCAGGTACTATCTTTTAATTTCCATGTGTGCTACGATTTTTTTTAACTCATCGCCCTGGGCTTAGCTTTGAGAGTTCAATCACTCAAGCCCGTAACCGGTGTTGTTTAGCCCGAGAGAATAACTCGGAAGTGTCTGACCTGAGTCGCATGAAACCAGCGTCCGCGGCCTACCCCTTCCCAATGTTTTACCCTTCTCGAGCCGAAGACAATATCATCTTTTCAAAAGGAGGAACCCCATGGGTTCAAAATTGTACGTAGGTGGGTTGCCGTATTCAGCGACTCAAGCAGAATTAACCGACCTGTTTTCGGCACACGGCACCGTCGAATCAGCTAACGTCATCAGCGACAAGTTCACCGGCCAATCGCGCGGGTTCGGATTTGTCGAAATGTCTACCGGAGAGGAAGCGCAAGCCGCGATTGCAGCCCTGAACTCAACAGAGTTTGGTGGCCGCACATTGACGGTGAACGAGGCCAAACCGCAAGCTCCACGAACCGGTGGCGGCGGCGGAGGTCGTGGTGGCTTCGGTGGCAGTGGCGGTGGCGGAGGAGATTTTGGAGGAAAGCGGCGCAGCCGATTCTAACGATTACTCTTTACGTCTGATAATAAGGGGAGAGGTCCACAAGGCCTCTCCCTTTTTTTATTCCATTCCCGTATTTCAGAGAGTTACCCTGAGGATCTCACCATGATGACGGCAGCCAAAAACACTCCCAACCCTAACATCAGGGTAAGTCGGCCAAGGAGAGGGGAGAACCGGAGAAGGAGGCCTTCGCCTACCGATAATTCAGAAAGAACCTTGCTCTTAAGAATACGCACTTTTGGTCCGATTATCCGATCGTGAGTCAAGGACACTACGACTAACAGGAAGACCAGGATCAGTTTCGTGAGGACAACAGGTGGCCAGGAGGCAAGAGGAACACGAAAATTGATGACATTCCCAAGAAGGACCGACCCCGTCACCACCAAAATGAACAAAGTGCCCCATACGAGCGTTCTGAATCGACGGGCAAGGTTTACAAATCCGCGTTGAGCGGAAAGGGGATCCGAGGCCTGCTTCAAAAGAGGGACTGCCACAAGGGAGAGGAACAACATTCCTCCAACCCAGAAGGCCGCCCCTACCAAATGGATCCAGACCAGAATAATATGAGAGAGATTCATCTCCTGGATTGTAGCGGGATTGCCAGGCACTCACCACAGCATGAAGGATTCTTCCTCCGCCGGGCTATACAGTAGCCATAACAAAGCCGTCTCATTCCTTGCTTTTCAACCAATAAGTTGCCAGATTTTGAGGAAAACAGGGCATCAGGGCCCAACAGTTCATTTTCCTGAAGGCAAGGGAACATTTGCTTGTATGTGCTCCACTCGCCTCAATGCCAACTCAAAATCCACTCACGATTGAATACTGTGTGACGGTGGAACAAGCCGCAAGAAGGTGGGTGGGTCCGTCTTCCCCATGCCAGGATTGCCTCGTTAGAGTGAACTGCATGGTCTTGGGAACAAGACATCCCTGCCTCTCATTGCGGACAAATGATTATTTTGAAACGAAGTAAAAACCGATGTCAGATAAGGAAAGGAATGGTGATGAAATTTGGAGTGCGCACTTATCGTATGGCTTTCTGAATGGCCTTATACAGACATGCCGCCGCAGACTCCTTCGTGACATAGGCCGAACCGCCTGCCTCCAGGAGGGCCGGCTCCACTTGACTGGCTTGATGAACTGACAACCCAATGACGATGGCCTTGGGAAAGCGAGCCTTAATTTGCCTCGTGGCTTCAATGCCATCCAATTTTGGCATGTTAATATCCATGATCACGACATCGGGCTCGTACGCTATTGCCTGCGCTACGGCTGCCTCACCATCCGCCGCTTCGGCCACGACCTCAATATCCGGATAGGTTTCCAACACACCCCGCAGCCCTTCCCGCACAACGGCGTGATCTTCGACCAGCAGCACCCGTACCATATCTACGCTCCTGGGATGAACACTGCCTGGAGCCACAACCGTGGGCCTACCCTCACCGGACAAAGGATTATCTTGGACAGGTTCGAGAGGAAGCAGGAGGCTTGCCCGTGTCCCCTGATTGAGGGAGGAATGGAAGTCAAACCGTCCACCCAGCGCCTCCATTCGTTCACGAATGCTGAATAAGCCAAATTTCTCCAAATTATATGGTGGAGCAATGGGGGTCAGGGTTGCCTGATCACATCCTCTCCCGTGATCTACAACTTCAAGATACAGCATATGCTCCTGAAGACGGAGAAAAATTTGAGCCCGATCGGTCTGAGCGTGCTTCACCACATTCATGAGCAGTTCTCGGACGGATTGAAAGAGCAAGCCGATTTGACTTTCGGAAAGATTCAATACCATGCCATCCGGGATATGGGTTTCAACAGCAAGCTGATGGGATTGGAATTTCTCAGCCAGCCAACGCAACCCCATGGGTAACCCGAACTCGAGGATTGGAGGACTGAGTTCGGCCATCATGGAGCGCGTATAAAGAATGGATTCATTTAAAACGTCATCCGCTTCTTTCAAGACCTGTCGGATTTTCGTATGCTCTTCAGCCTCCTGTGTGGCCTGGACCAATTTGAGACGGGTCACGATTAACATTTGCGCCAGATAATCATGGAGCTCGGTGGCAATCTCTTTGCGTACTCGCCGTTCGGCAAGACTGAGTTGGGCGGCTAAGGCGCGAAGCTTCTGTTGTGATTCCACGAGTTCCCGGGTCCGCTCTTCCACCCGTTGATCGAGTTCCTGCTCGATCCGTTTCCGCTCCGTAATATCCCGCGTAAAGCAGCGCGTATAGCGGAATGTGCCGTTCTCCCAACGGACATTCGAATGGATCAGCACATCTTTGACCGACCCGTCCTTGCAGCGAAGCTTGGAAGGGTAGTCGCACAAGGTCTCACCTCGAAGTAACCGCTGCAAAATATCGTTGATTATAGGAGGGTCCACATGGAATTCCGTTATACTATGCCCAAAATATTCATGTGTCTCATAGCCAAGCATAGCCAGTTCGGCTTTATTCGCCCACAAAATCTTCCCGTCCGGCCCGACCTGATGCACACATTCCACGGCATTCTCCAGAAAATCTGCAAACTCTTCCTCCCGCTGCAGGAGTGTACATTGAAGTTCCTCCCGACGCCTCACCTCACTTTCAAGAGCAACCGCTTTTTGTTGCAGGGTGGCAAGAGTCGTATCGGCTTGCATGTGGTCACCCGGCCCGGGAACGATGGAATTCTCAGCTGGCCTGACCACCGAATGCGCACTGCAGATCTTCTGAAAGGCTTGGGTTTGGGTGTGGCTGGAAAAGCCACGAATTGGATAGGCACATAAGAGTGAGAAGGTATGATGGGCTGCAAGTTGATTCCATAGTGACTCCAGATGCAATGCGGCATCTGCTTCTCCCCTTTCCCAGAGAACGGCCACCATTTCACCGAATACCCGAACACGTCCATTCCCATTTCCAGTGGCCTGTTCAAGTAACTGCCCCATGACGGCCTGGAACTTTTCAGAATCGGGCCAACCATTCAACATAAATTGTGACAAGGTGTCAGCCGCATCGAACTCTAAATACCGGTTTAGCGCGCGATGGCCGTTCAGACGATTGACAAGGGCCTCGCGGTGGGGTGGAGTCGTAAGAAGCAACACTGATTCTCCCAATGCCAAACCCTCTTCAATGTGACGCCCCAATTTTTCTATGAGAAAGGAATCATGATCGTAAAACTGCACCTCATGATGGCTTTCAGTCATGATTTTTGAGACGTCTGAATACATTGGATTACCCTCCAGAATAAGTAAACCTATCTTCCAGAAGCACGCGCACTGGTAGAGTTGGGGAAAAATTGTAGCCAAAACAAAAGGAAATGTCACCCTTGAAGAAGCACCCCACCAGTACCTTTTCGATCCAATTCAAGCGGTTTTGTCTAACGGATTATTTAGGAGGGACGCTATTTTTGAAATTTCACATGGGCCTAATGATGATCCTTCACCACAAGAAGAAACAGGCAGAGCGCCTTTTTCCATTACGGTCAATCCAGGTGCTCAACATTCAAGTCGTGGGGGAGTGGTGAGGGTCGAGATCGCATTTTCAAGGGAGAAATTACCAAAAGATTCCGCACAATCTTCTGAATCCATACCAAAAGGAATATTTGAGAAACTCTTTCCAGGGATTTCTGTGAGATTACTCGGGGCTCCTCTCATCAAAAGGAACCGAAGCATCGATGGAGGAGGATTTTTACGTGAATCGGAAATCACTTATACCCTGACAACCCTCATTTTTTCCCAGCCGCTGCCAAGACTATCCTATGGCGCCAGAATAGATGGAAGGCGTGGACTCATCATATAGAGAGTACCATTTCACTCCGATTTATACTCAGCCAACATTGCCCGATCGCACTCTCATCTCCGCCGCTTCCCATGTTTACCCTACAGCAACTTAAAACGCGATGCCGAGATACGCCCCGGCGGTGCCGAAATTATTGGTCGTATCCGTTTGGCCCGTGGCGAGGTGGAATCGGCCGTCCACACCGAGATGTATGGCTTTCCAAATTCGATACTGTGCCCCCACGGCAAATTGGACTCCAATGTCCAAAACCGTCGTATCATTTGAAGGTGGGCTGATGACATGGAAGTCCAGCCCAACCGGAATGATCCAGGGGCGGAAGCGACTGCCTTCCATGAACATGATTTTTGGAGCCACATTGACTGTCAACATGGTGATTTGCACCTTTTTTTGGGTTTCGACCGTGCAGGTCGGGACTCCGGCCAAAGAACATGTGCTGGGAACTGCCTGCGTCACTTTTTCAGAATCAAACCGTTTAAATTCCACACCAATCTCTCCAAGTGCCCAGGTATTCGACATCATACCCCAGAGGTTTTTCGTTAAGACCAGATCCAATCCAGCCCCAATATAATACCCGGTATTGTTATCATTGACACCACTGAGCCCAAAAACATCTGTCTCTACTTCATTTGAACGATCGTTGACTAACCCTGCCCACCCCCCTCGGAAAAACACCATATTCCCGGATTCTTGTTCAGCTCCTGGCGATTGAGAGAGCGTTTTTTGTTCCAACCGCTCCAGCCGCTCGTCCACGCTTAATACCTGGGCGAGACCCGCTTCCGGTACTGCCCACAACACACCCACCACAAACCATGCCAATACACTTATTCGTGTCACGCACCGGCCTTTACTCATCATGGCACCTCCTCATTCAAGAAATTGTGTTAGGACTTCAGACCGCTCATGAACATAAACCCGGATTTCGAGTCATTTTTGTTTTCTCTGTTTTCCTCATCCCAGTGAATGGTGAAAACACCACCGAACGGGCTGTACCCTATAGGAACGGGGAAGCCGGAACATTGTTGGAAAACAATGGCGAATCAGATTGTTATCAATCTTTTGAATAGGCCTAATGGCCTAAAGAAGGTGAGAGAACACACAACAGAAGGAGGGGAGTTTGCGTGGGGGGCAAGTCGTAAGAAAACTGGCTGGGCAGGACTACGACTTAGGAGAAAAATGAAATAACGTTAGCAGATAGAGGATGCAGCCAAGAGGGGCATTTCAACTAGAAGGGGACATACCGGCAATTTTCATTAAGCGATCGGCATTTAATATCACCAATTCCCGACCATGCACCGTAATGAGTTTAGCTTCCTGGAAATCATGAAGGAGCCGGACAACGGTCTCCACGGTGACCGCCGTCATTTGCGCAAGATCCTCCCGTTTGAGGTTGAGTGTAATTCGAATCCCTGCATCATCGTTTTTCCCGAATCGATCGCTCAATTCCAATACGAGTCTGGCTAATCGCTCCCGCGCCGGGGTGAAGGCAAATTGATCAGCCGCATTCACCACAGCGGTCATTTCTTTACTAAGCACCTGGACAAGCTCGACTGCCACCTCACCATGTTCTTTCAGAAACGAGAGAAAACTGGTGCGATCCAACAGACAAATTTGCGAAGGCTCCAAGACTTCACAGGTGACCTGATGCACCGGTTGTTCTTGAAAGGCTTGTTTCTCCAGAAGTTGGCCTGCATCAAAAATCCCCACCACCCGCTGCTGTCCCTTGCGATTAAGCCTGGTGAGTTTTACCCGCCCCTGGCACAAGATATACAGCCCCAGGGCCACATGCCCTTCATAGAACACATATTGACCTGCCTGATACATGGCCCTTCGTTTAATGAGCCCGAAAGGCTCTTCCACAGGAGGCACGAGTTGGCAGATATCGGATAATTCCCGATTGGGACAGGAAACACATTCAGGAATGGCTGGAGAAGTGGGTGCTTTCATCGCTCACTCCGGTAGGATCCGAACCACTGGACTATACCCGATTTCTGAAATTCAACCAACCCCTTCGCTCAGTAGACCCGATTATTTCAGGAGTATAGTGTCCCAACCCGTCTCTCAAGCGTATCCCAAACCGTCTCTCAAGCAAGAATATGCCCCCGTATTCATCCTCAGCAGTTTCAAATTACTTCCTGGGTCTTTATAATCTTCGCACTGTTCTCTTTGTGAAAATTGTATCTGCCTATGACCAATTTGCCACAATCTGATCCTCCTCTCCTGTCTTCTCCGGCATACAAACGGGCAGACTCCGACCTGGATTTTTTGCAGCGAGACGACCTCAGGGCGGTCCGGCTCCAACTGGAGTGGTTTAAACCGGAACTGATCCAACAGGACGAGGGTATCGAATCCACCATTGTGGTGTTTGGCAGTGCCCGGCTTCTGGAACCGGCCGCAGCCAAAGCCAAGCTCTTGATCGCGGAAGAAGAGCTGGCCACCTCACCGCACGATCCTGAAAAAAAACGGGCCGTGGCCATTGCCAAAAACCAGAAGGCGTATTCTCCCTATTATCAGGAAGCGCGTGAATTCGGCCGCCTGGTGTCTTCCAGTT
>DOFS01000495.1:16116-17008 GCA_003523945.1 Nitrospiraceae bacterium
GGCCGCCTGGTGTCTTCCAGTTGTCAGATAGACGGACGTCGAAAATTCGTCATCATCACCGGCGGGGGTCCCGGTATTATGGAGGCAGCCAATCGAGGTGCAGCCGATGTGAAAGCCAAATCCATCGGACTGAATATTGCGTTACCACATGAGCAATTACCCAACCCATACATTACTCCTGCACTGTGTTTTCAATTTCGTTACTTTGCCCTTCGGAAAATGCACTTTCTCAATCGAGCCAAAGCCTTGGTGGTCTTTCCCGGCGGTTTCGGGACAATGGACGAATTATTTGAGACCCTGACCCTTCTTCAAACAGGAAAAGTACGTGACGTCTCAGTCGTACTCATCGGACGACCCTTTTGGGAAGATCTCATCAATTGGGAGAAATTTGTGGAGAATGGCTTGATCGAGGCTGAAGACCTGCAATTGTTTCATTATGCTGAAACCGCAGGGGAAGCCTGGAACATTATCATGGCCGAACATCCACTTGAAGCCCCATCATGAAGATTTCCTTTCATGGAGCGGCCCGGTCCGTCACGGGAAGTCGGCACCTTATTCACGCGGGGGTTTCCCATCTGCTGTTAGACTGCGGAATGTTTCAAGGACGACGAGACCAAGCGGCCACACTGAATCGTCAACTTGGCTTTGATCCCGCCTCCGTCACGGCAGTATGCCTCTCCCATGCTCACATCGACCATTCCGGAGCTCTGCCGGTTCTGGCCAAAGAGGGATTTCGCGGATCGGTCCATATGACGTCGGCCACGGCAGATCTCACAAAAATTTTACTGGAAGATTCCGCCAGGATTCAGCAAAGTGACTGCCGGTACGTGAATCAAAAAGAACGACGGAGGGGTCCAGCCTGTGTCACACCCTTTTATTCGATAGAGGACGT
>DOFS01000633.1 GCA_003523945.1 Nitrospiraceae bacterium
AGGTTGCATAGGCGGAAAGCGTTATCGGGATGAGGCTTGTCAGTGATAACAGGCCGCTATAGACAATAATCACGCTCATAAACTTTCCAGACACGATTTCATTGACGCCAATGGGAGACGTGAGCAGGAGTTCGAAGGTTCGGAGTTTGCGTTCTTCGGCGAACAGGCGCATGGTGAGTAATGGGAGAATAATCATGAGGATGAGATTAATGCTTCGAAACAGTGGCCTGAACAACATATCATTAAGATTGAGTTGTGCGTAGGTGTTTTGTATTTGCATCAGGCGGATAGCCTGGTTACTTGCATTGGCCGCCGCGGAATAGGCCAACAGGCCCACGATAGCCAGAAAGATGGCTGCAATGACATAGACCACGGGAGACACAAAAGCACTTCGTAATTCCTTGGCAACAATCGTGTGAACGGGAGTCATAATGAGAGTAATCCGGGTATACGGCGGTTAGTGTGGTCCATCAGGCGTACTAGTCATGCTGGGACCGCTGGGCGTGTTGGTTTGTGTGAGCACCTTGAATGCATCCTCAAGAGTGAGAGGTTGGGTTTTCAATTCCAGAAGGCCCACATTCCTGGAAACAACAAATTGGGTCAATTCCTCTCGGATATCACGGCCCATTTGTGTGTCTAGAAGATAGGTGTGCGCCGTTGGCCCTTGAGAGACTCGGATGACTCCGGGAATATGGTGAAGCGCTTCCAACAGGTCTGGGTCGGATTGCTTCACGGTCAGACTGAGCGTTTCCGATTCACGGAGTTTGGCCCCTAACTGTTCCGGGGTGTCCACGGCCACGATTCGGCCACGGTGAATGATAATGACTCGCTGGCAAATAGCGGTCGCCTCGGCCAGTAGATGTGTACTGAGAATGATGGTGTGGGAGCCAGCCAGGCTTTTAATGAGTTCCCGAATCTCAATGATTTGATTCGGGTCTAACCCTGTCGTTGGTTCGTCCAAAATCAAAACGGGAGGATTGTGCAAAAGGGCTTGTGCCAAGCCAACCCGTTGTCGATATCCACGGGATAAATGTCCAATGACTCGTCCCCGAACATCGGCCAGGCCCGTCTGGGTAATGATGGTATCCATGCGTTCGGTCAATTGGTCCTCAGGAACTCGTTTAATTCTTCCCACAAAGGTTAAATACTCAGTGACGGTGAGTTCCAGATAGAGAGGAGGAGTTTCAGGGAGGTACCCGATATGTTTTTTGACCTCCCAGGGTGTCTCCAGGCAATCAAACCCTGCAATGCGAACGGTCCCCAGCGTTGGGGGCATGAATCCAGTCAGAATACGCATGGTCGTGGTTTTTCCTGCGCCATTTGGCCCGAGAAATGCCACAATTTCCCCCTTGTTGATGGAGAAAGAGACGTCATCCAACGCGGTTGTGTTGCCGTAGCGTTTGGTCACATGTTGAACATCAATCATGGTGGTGCCCAGCGAGTTGTGTCGTGAAATGGAGAGAAAAGTGACTCAAAAAACCATGGCTCGACAGGAATTAGATCATACCTATGTGAAAAAAAATCCGTCAAGGCCAAACATATGGACAGGACCGAAGGAGATTGACTCTTTCGATGGAAGTTGTATGATAGCCTCACTTTTAGGGATTTTGAGCTATGCGAGCAAGGGACCTTCTGCCCTGTCTTGTGGGAGTGGAGTAACGGCCACCATTGAGGACGTTTCAGGGAAATTGTGCGATTCTTGGGCTGTTGGTTGCTATTCTGAGTGGGTGCAGTTCCTGGCATCATGTGTCCATCTTCAGCCATGGTGCCGAGCCGGGCGAGGAGTCTCACGATTCTTCTCCTGCTTCGGTGGTGAGTGCCCCTACCCCTTCTGTGCCCGAGCCGGAACCATCTCCTCCAATCGTTTTTCAACCTCCAATATCCGAAATGCCGCCGGCTATCGATTCGGACATCATTACGCAATCTAACGATATCTCCCTTCCTCCCTCGACGTTGGAAGATGTTTTTTTTGACTACGACCAATACTATATACGGAGTGAGGCTGTTCCTATCCTGATGCAGAACGCTGAAGTACTCCTGAAGCGGCACGCTACCCGTACTGTCCTGATTGAAGGGCATTGCGATGAGCGAGGAACCGAAGAATATAATCTTATTTTGGGTGAGCGGCGCGCGATGGCGGTGAAGAATTATCTGGTGGATTTAGGGGTGAGCGCTTCCTCTATCCGGGTCCTTAGTTTGGGGAAAAATGAACCGTTTTGTCTTCAGCCCACCCGTGAATGTTTTCAACAGAATAGACGTGCCCACTTTGTGTTGAAGTAATCCTCTAACATATTTCCCTCAATGCTCTGCCTCCATCTAAAATTCGGGTGGTGCGTCTCCAGAAATCATGTGTGTCTGATCGACCGGCCTGTCCCTTCTTTTAGGTTATTGAAGGGGACCAAGTCGCGGGATATCTTGGGAGAAAAATGGCCAGTCTTCCAACGATATTTTAATCCTTTTCTTCTAACCGAGAAGGATAACTATGCGGGTTTGGTCTTTAGCGATCTGGTTCCTGTTATTCTTTCCCCCATCGGCTCTCCCGGAAATATGGGAATTTTCCTGTACCGAGGCTGTTACTCTTTTGCGGGCAGCTCAGGAGCGAGTTGTTCGGAAGCATGACCAATTGCAGGAAGCGAAATTTAGTCTCCGGCATGCGCCCAAGGAATTTGACGGGTGCAGGCGAAGTCGTCGTGGATTTCAAGGGGGAACCATTCATTGCGTCACTCATCAATCTCCCCAGGGGAACCTATTGCGAGATATCCTTGTTGCACAACGAAGCCTTGATGCCTCCATCCAGGATTTCAAGAAATACCAGAAAGAACTGGTCCATTCCTGCTCCGTGCCGTCTCCCTAGGCCGTTTTTCCCCCATTCCTTTCCTATTCCATTCTCCCAAAAGGGAGTTCCTTCGAGTTTCCTGTCCAGAGGGACCATGCTGTGAATCCTGCGATAGGACATCCCTCTTTTTTCTTCACCACAAAGGTGGTGACTGGCCCGACTTTCACATGTCGGGGGAGATCATGGTTGTCATCCATCCATCCATGGTTCATGGGCGGAGTGCGGGTAATGTGCTAATGCCTCTCGTGCAAGGCAAGAGAAAAAATCTGAAAGAATTCGTATAATCATTGGTTTGGGCCATTGATTTTTTAAACCTGTATTTCCCTTCCGCTCCATTAATAGGAGAAAGAGGCATTTGTTTCTCAGTCTTAAAAAGATATTGGCCTCATTTTTTTCTCCTCTCTCTCTTTGCATAGAGTTGATGGCTTGCGGGCTGCTCGTGTTGTGTTTTTCCCGTAGGCCATATCTTGGAAAAGCCCTGGTTTCACTTGGATTCATTCTGCTGGTTATGAGTAGTTATGAAGGAGTGTCAGGGCGTATCTTACGTACCCTTGAAGTACAATACCCTCCCATCAATCTTTCGAAGGTTATGGATCATGGTGGTAGTGCAACCACTCAAGATCCTGTGAAATGGATTGTTGTCCTGGCTGGGGGAATTGCCGGAGATGCGACGTTGCCCTATCAACTTCAAGTCTCTCATCATTCCCGTGTTCGATTGATGGAGGCCATTCGGCTTTATCGTCTGCTCCCCGGCAGTAAACTTATCCTGACAGGGGGGGCGGGGTTTGACGGGTCCCCGGAAGCGACCACATTGAGTCG
>DOFS01000291.1 GCA_003523945.1 Nitrospiraceae bacterium
TCACAATTGGTCCAGCGCTCGGCGCAACTCGAGGCGAGTAATAAAGAACTTGAAGCTTTTAGTTATTCGGTCTCGCATGACTTACGCGCCCCATTGCGCGGGATCGATGGATTTAGTCAGGCAGTGCTGGAAGACTATGATGAGAAGCTAGATGAATCCGGGCGAACTTATTTGCGCAGGGTGCGGACAGCCAGTCAACGAATGTCTCATCTCATTGATGCCATGCTCAACCTGGCCCGGTTGACTCGAGCTGAAATCCATACCCAGACCTTTGATATGAGTGCCGTCGTCCGGGCTATTCTTGATGACTTTCAAAAGATGGAACCGGAGCGGCAGGTGGAATGTATTGTGGCCAATAACGTATTCGCCACAGCTGACCCGCAATTGCTTCGAGCCGTGTTAGAAAATTTGTTAGGCAACGCGTGGAAGTTTACCCAGCAACAAGCCCATCCCCGTATTGAATTCGGTCATGGACAATACAAAGGACAGGCCGCCTACTTTGTCTCCGACAATGGGGCAGGTTTTGATATGACGTATGTGCATAAACTTTTCGGCGCCTTTCAACGGCTTCATGCCTATACGGAATATCCTGGTGTGGGGGTTGGGCTGGCGACGGTGCATAGGATTATTCAGCGACACGGCGGGCAGATTTGGGCAGAAGGAGCGGTGGACCGTGGTGCCACCTTTCACTTTACGTTGTAGGGCAAACGAAGGAGGAGAACATGACCAATAAAGTCATTTTGTTAGTGGAAGATCATCCCGATGATGAAGAGCTGACGATGCGGGCCCTCAAGAAGAATAATATAAAAAATGAAGTCGTGGTGGCTCGTGATGGGGTGGAGGCGTTGGGATATTTATTTGGAACCGGAACCCATGCCGGTCGTGATTTAACCCATATGCCTCAAATAATTTTATTGGATCTCAAGCTCCCCAAGATTGATGGATTGGAAGTATTACGACGGTTACGAGCTGATGACCGTACCAAATTTCTCCCGGTAGTTGTTCTCACGTCGTCCAAGGAAGAGCAGGACATCGTGAAAAGCTATCAATTGGGGGCCAATAGTTATGTTCGGAAGCCGGTGGATTTTCAAGAGTTTTCTCAGGCTGTTCAAAACCTGGGCCTCTATTGGCTGATTTTAAATGAATCGGCACCAGAAAGGGTGTAAGGTATTGAGTAGGACAGGGTTGTCAATCTTAGTGGGGACCGGACGGCGGCCTTGCGAGTTTCCCTGAGCCCCCTCAGCCTTTTCCTGATTTTTTTTCATTGAACACTCTCCTTAGGGGTGAGAGATGTCTCCGGTTTCATTCGGCACGTCAAATGTTCCAACAGGTGTCAAAATTCCCGCGACCTGACACGGGAAAAAAATGCCCGTCCACCACACAATTTGCCTATCTTCCGGTCGCTGCCTTTCGGCCCTTCGAACGCTTTCTTTTGTTTCCACATGGTTTTCCCTCCTCTATCTCATCCTGTGTAACCCCCGGCATATCCCTTGCTCAATGTAAGTGATACCGATTATCTATCATTACTTTTCAAGGAGGGGGCCATGGGACGAATCCTTACATGGGATATACCCGAATCCGTGGCGTCGCATGAACATGCATGGAATCCCAAACGAAAAAATGTGGCTGAAAATATTGGCCTGGTGACACATCGGGCGTCAAAAGGTAGCGCGACCGGAGCCACGTGTTGCGCCAAATGTGGAAGCGAGGTCAAGGTCTTTGTTTCTCCAAGACGAAATCCGCATTCCAGTAAATTGGGACGTGCTGTCTCTTTGAAGGATCATGATCTGTGCCGACGGTGTTGGAGAAAAATGATGTATCAGCAAAGACAAGCGGTGGTGGCACTGTCCCTTTCTTTTTTCGTAAGAAAGAAGACTCCCCGCCCTCGTCTGCTGGTTCCTATACTGTCGTATGAGCCCAAGCAAGCTTGCTAACCCTCGACTCCCAGAGAATGTGAGCGCCAAGGGCCAACAACTCCACTTTCAAGGATGTCACGGGCATGCTCTGTCAGGAAGCAGTTTATTTTGAGGAGGATGTCATGGGTTTCCCCTGTTGAATGAACGTATTCGCAAGCGCGGCATTTTGATACAGGACCTTCAAGGCCAGATTTCCGAACGGGCGGCGCACGACCTTTAGTATTACCTGCCCATCTTCATAACCCAAATTTAACTCGTTTTGTTGTTGAGCAAGAAATGATTGCTTGGACGCCTCGGTGAGATTCTGTGTGAGGTGATAACTCGTTCCTAAAATGACCTGCAACTGCTGGTACCACTCGTCTGTGTATTGCCCCATATCGATGGTGATTTGTGCCAGTTTCCCGGCTGGTTCAGGCGTACCAGGAACCTTGTCGGATAAATAAGTCAGTTCAATATATCGATTTTTATCGGTAAGTTCATAAAGGCATTCCTTCGAGCTGTTGCAGGCTGGTAAGGCGGATACGTCTTTTTCCGTCATGCCAAATTTTAAGTCGCGGAAACCATCAATCCCGGGGTCTGCCATGCCCAGCGCACTCGATAGGAGGATGGGAGCACAGGTGAGGAGAGAACAGGTTCGTTTGCAGAGGAAACTGGAAGGTAATTTCATGACTCGAGGTTCCTTACTCGTGAAGACAGAGAATTGAAGCAAAAAAGACATATCTAGGGATATAGGCCATTCTGCATGAATGATTCACCATACCAAACCTCTCCCAAAAAAGGCGATGCTGCACTACAGGAAGACTAACAGGTTGAGACAATAGAATTTTTGTGGGCACTCAGAAAAGAAATTTTTAAGTGGGGATTGTGCGATCAAAATAGGAAGGTGATGAATATCAAATGGATTGGGAGAATTGATTCCTTCTGAGATAGTCCCTTTTATGAATGGCGGTGCAGGGCTCCACACATTTCCCCTGGTTGCACTCGGTCATGCGCCTCCTCTTTCTTGCAGAATACCAAATGCTCTTAAGGGATCAGAGTGTGAAGCCTGAAAAAACGTTTGGTCGTACTCTTCTTCGATCCTACTCCCCGTGAAGCCCAAGGGGAGAGGAACCACGGAATTTCTCTGACAGGGTTTTGCTGATGATGGTCTAAAGGTGTATTAGGGAGTTTCCTGATGAACCTGGAGGAGGGGCCCCATCCAGTAGCGCATGGGCCTGTCTCCTTCCGCGGCCCTATGAGGAAGATGCGCGATATACCAAAAGACGATATTGGTCTCCTGGACGCTTTCATCACTTTTAAACTCCAAATCACCCCGCGCGCCGAATGGCCAGCCGGCATCTTCATCCCGGTAAAATTTACGAATCGAGACGTCCCGATCTGAAAACTTGCTCGATTGACCATCAACTGGGCCGGGAATAATCCAGACACCCTGACCGGTGGGATAATCCCGAACAAACCAGACTCGATCCTGTGAATGATTGCCGGGCTTCTTTTCATCCTCCTCGGTCAGATATTTTTGCCACCCTGGTCCCCAACCGTTGTCCTTTGATGAATCCCGATCCAAAACAAAGACCTGGTCCTGATCGGATCCGCCAATATCAAAATCCAACCGCCAGTAGGCATGATGGTCATGGTCGGTATTACAGGAGAGATTCCAGCTCTGAACACTTGGATAGAGACGACCGTCTTCGCTCAGATACCAGGCTTGATATAAATGGTATTGGCCGATTTTGGCGTAAACCCCCAATTCCAACCACTTGATGCCTTGGATCGTATGCTCGGCCTGACAAAGCTTTTTGCCATCGCAGTTGGGGTTTTTTTTGAGTCGTGGCGGGCTGATCCGGTCTTCGAATGGCCCGCATCGGCCACTGGATCGCCCGATTCCGAACCAACTGAAGGGATGCCATGCCGGCCACTCCCGAACATACTTGACACGGATCACCGGCAAATCGGCTTTACCTAACACCTGTTTGCCTTGATAGGACACATTGCGTAGCCCTAGGCCAGCGGCATCTTTCATTTCAAGGTGTAAGTCCCACGGTCCCCATGAAAACGGTTTGGATTCCCAGTCGGCAAAAGCGGGATTGAAAACCATGACACTGGTTAATGTCACACCGGCGATGAAATATCGAAGTGATGCCATCCGACACGCTCCTTGTTTGGGAATAGTCATTGGGGTCCCGCCTCCTTCCCCGCGTCCAGGACGGTCTGAGAAGTGAGGTCCACTCGGGCAAAGTAGAGTGCCAAGCTCTCTGGCATTTCAGAAAAGGTCACCCAAAATACTCGGTTACCAAACCCGGCTTCGTCGTTTACCCAGAAATACCGGTATTCTTCAGGTGAAGTCAGAATGGCATGTCCGTGCAAATTCTGAACGTCACTGGAAAGGCGTGGATCTGATTTGGCCAGCTCAATGGCCGCAGGGATTTCCTCTTCACCCTCTTCGGGCTGATACCCTTCTCGAGGATCCTTCTGCACAGAGGCGACCTGATGATCCCGCAGGCAGACATGCACGGCCACATTGTGTGTGTAACTATAATAGGTTAGCCGATGTGCTGAGGCATCAGACGTCGAAACCCGTTCTGTTGCACGTGGGGTGGTAGCCGGGTCGCCTGCTTGCACGGTCACCAGACATCGGTCAGCAGGGACTTCCTCGGTATGAATAAAGGCAAACCGGTCGCCCAATTGGTTCTTGACGGCGGGGTCCTGTTCGGCTGTGGTGCGTAGGACAGGCTGGTCAGATTCGACAATAGTAATCTCCGGTCCCGGACCAGACAGAGTGGCCATTGCCATGGGATCGACGGGGCGTCGCGGACCTCCCTCTGGTGGCAACTCCAATGCTAATTCACTCAACTGAGGAGGGTGCGCGGGCAGAGGCTTTTTCGGAACTTTTGTGAGTTCGACGCTGGAACATCCCAGAAAAAAGCTACCCAGGACCCAACCCGTCACTACCATGGCAAGGGAAGTCAATTTGAGATACATGAAAACCGGCTCCTTGGTCGAGTATGAAAAGACCTGTGTCAACAAATTTGAGGTGCGGTTACCTTAAAAATTCTACAAAATAAAAGCAAGGGAGGGATGAGGATCTGCCGGAAGATAGGAAAGAAATTGTTCTGGACTTTCACGCATTCTGGATAGAGTTGTAACGAAAGCTGAATCAATAGGACTCTAATCCAACTGTTGGTTGGGTCCCTCAGGAATAGAAAGTTTTCACGTACGGAGGAATGCATGAAGAACTCTGGTATGGGCTTATGGATGCCCTGGTGTCTGTTAAGCGTGTTTCTAATATTTGGATTCTTGGGATTTGGCCAGACAGTTCAGGCCAACGAATTTTCAAATTGGAATATCTTACTCAAGAGGTATGTGACCCCCAAAACCATCGAAGGGATACCGTTGAATGCCCTGAATTATCAAGCTCTAGGCAAGGATCCCCTGTATAAGACCGTGATAAACGATTTGGAAAGGGCTTCGGAACCGGTCCTCAACACGCAGGAAGAGAAGCTGGCCTTTTGGATCAATGTCTACAATATCATGGCCGTGAAGATGGTATTGGATCATTATCCGGTCAAGAGCATCAAAGATGCGGGAGGGTTGTTTTCTTCAGTTTGGACGCTCAATGTGGGCACGGTTGCCGGGAAGCCACGAACGCTCAATGAAATCGAACATGACATTTTACGCAAAATGGGGGATCCCAGGATTCACATGGCGATCGTCTGCGCCTCGTTGAGTTGTCCCGACTTACGCCCGGAAGCCTACACGTCGGAGGGATTGCATGAGCAATTGGATGAGCAGGTGAGAGGCTTTGTAACGAATGCACAAAAGGGCCTGCAGGTGGATGAATCCAAACAACGGCTGTACCTCTCATCCATCTTTAAATGGTTTGCGGAGGATTTTGAGGCCAAGGGAGGCGTGCGTCCATTTTTAGCCAGGCATGTCCCTAAGCGGCTTGCTGCGTATTTAAAAAACGACACATTCAGATTGGGTTACCTGGAC
>DOFS01000241.1 GCA_003523945.1 Nitrospiraceae bacterium
TGCGATGCTCGCCGAATCCAGCGGCGCGCAAACTCGCTGGCTCAAACAGTGCCCGCCTTGTTTCTGAACTCGGCTCCGGGTCTCGGCCACGCCGAAAGGGCCGACCCCATCATTTCTCAAGTAATGCGATTCCAAAGCCTCCTTCCTAGGTTGCACCGTTCAGCATGCGGGGGGAAGGACCCGATATTGTGGTTAATCAACAACAACCCAGTGCGAGGTGGTTCAGGCTCGGCGCGTTTAGCAGGGCCCCTGGACAGAATCATCATGTGGAAGTCGCAGGAGCCTTGGAAGGCGTGACCGTGGCGGGTGCGCTTCGGTTTGTGAGTGCGGGCACGAGTGCGCCTGGCATCAACTACGTCCATACCGATCATCTCGGCAGTCCCCAGAAGATGACCGATGCCAACAAGACAATTGTCTGGGATGCCGTGTTTACGCCGTTCGGGCAAGTGCATAGCATCACCGGCACAGCGACGAATAATCAGCGGTTTCCCGGGCAATACTTTGATCAAAAAACCGGGTATCACTACAACTACTTCCGGCAGTATGATCCGACAACAAGGAGGTAAATTGAATTTATTCCGATCGGATTAGGCGGAGGGTTTGATACCTGTGGATATGTACATGGGAATCCATTCCGATGGTCTGATCCATATGGGTTATTTATCTCATCTCACCATGCAGAAGCGAGTAGGGCTGCCGCGCAAAAAATTGGATGTGAAAATATTGCTAATGATCTAGGCAAAAAGACATCTGCCGTGGATTCCAAGCCGGGAAGTCAGGATCCAGAAAATGCCTTTAGACATGCGATGCGCGACGGGTTCAACAACCAATCTGTTGCGGAGGCGCAGGCTTTTTATCAAAATTGGGTTAATTCGCAGGGAGCGAGTTCTTATCTGGGAGATATAGCCGATGCACTGCATGCCCTACAGGACAGTTTTTCTCCAGCTCATGAAGGCTTTCAGCCCTGGAATAGGTATGACAACATTGAGTGGGTAGACTTGCTTTGGTACGGCATGCAAGATTTCTATGGAAGATATACCTCACGCCGGACAGGCTAGTGCCGTCTTTGTCAATCGTGCCAAGGCAAATGCCGATATGCACCACGTCTATGCGGCCCAAGCCATCGGCAGCACGACCTTATGAGCCTCCAGACTATTTCATTATCCGAATTTTACACGCAGAAGCAGTATGCCCCCTCCCTTGCGCCGTATTCGATTCAAAGATCTCGAATTGGGCAAAGCCTTAATCCTCTCAACCCCTTTGTTGGCCAACGGTCACGAATTGCACGCTGTACAAGGGTCGCGGCAAGTAAAATTATTTTCAAATGGATCAACCGACATTGGCCATTAAATTGTTCTCTGGCACCTCACAGTATCCCGGGAAGGTGCAGATCTGAGCCGCAGGTCCATGTGCTTGTGCCCACAGTTAAGAGGCGGTTTGCTCTGAATGTAATGCCTGAAAAATTATTAAAGATTTGTACGGGTGAACCGGTTTGAGAAAATTCATTCAGCCACGGAGTTTCTCGACAAAGAACCGTTGGTGGAAATGAGATATCTTGTACCCAGTTGGATGCATTTCTTTCCTAACCGGTAGCAGTGATGTAAATTACCAGAAAAAGTTTCTTGGTTGTCTTCCTTCCTTTCCTCGGAAATAGAAGAAAGGTTTCGATTCTTTCGGTTTATTAGTTATTTCAATATTAGGAAATACAGTTTTTGCAAGCAGGTCTTCAATGGGTTGTTTTATGGTAGAATAATTCTTCTTGCCATTTGAATGTTTTACAGCAAACAGGGTCGAGAAGTAATCCTCCAAATCCCGTGTGGAAAGATGTTTTAAATATTTGGCACGCATGTCATATCTCCCAATGCGGGAACCATGATCGCCATGGATAATTATTATTGAATCATCAAAAATGCCATGTTTCCGCATTTGTTCAAAAAGGATATCCAGTTTTCTATAAATGCATTTCATCTGTTGAAAATAGAGAAGGTATCGCTCTTCCCTAGAAAAAGAAGTATTTTTTTGTTCCAGTGAATATTTGCCTCCTTCAATTTCCCATTGCTCAAGTAAAGGGTTCAAAGAGCAATCACTCCTTGTGACAAAAGGTGCATGCGGAATAATCAAATGGGAAAACAATACATTGCCTGGTGGTAGAGTTCCGATTTTCTCGGAGAGAGTGTCAAGGGCTTTCAAACTTGAAAGAACCATTAACGGTCTGGGAGGGGACCAATTCCATGGTGGCAGATCAAATCCCTTCTCTGATAAAGCTTCCCTGAAATGACCGTAGGCAAATCCGATCCCCGGTACGGTATACCCTAAATTTAAAAAGTGAGAAAAAACTACTCGTAATTTCTTCACAAGAAATAAATCCGAGTCCTGGAGAAGATCCATTCTTAAAGGAGGGTGTACCTCACAATTTTCGATTACAACTGCACTCTCTGAGCAATAATCAATGAGTAGCGCATTTGCCCAGACATTAATTATGTAACCCTGCCTGGATAGTAGTTCAAAGTATCGGTTTTGCAATAGGCTGTGGGGCTCGCTCCCATCATCATCATAATACGGGTCACCTTGAGGTGTTGCCGCATCAGGGTTGGCGGAAAAATTCAAATAGTTAGAGATTGACCTCAGAGTCATTGGGAAGTGACTATAGGCTCCCCCAAATACAGTAAATCCATTTTTTTGGTAAAA
The DNA here is from genome assembly GCA_003523945.1 of Nitrospiraceae bacterium. Classification (GTDB taxonomy): domain Bacteria; phylum Nitrospirota; class Nitrospiria; order Nitrospirales; family UBA8639; genus Nitrospira_E. The sequence goes on from DOFS01000241.1 coordinate 2,689, forward strand.
ACTTTCAAGATCGGCTTTCATCTCTTGCCCTAATGCGGTGTCCTGAGGAATCCCTTCAATCCCAATATGCGCATCCAGAACGAGGTGTATTATTCGAGGAAGATATTGGCCCACCGTACCAGGATTCGGCTTTTTGAAATGTGGATCATCGGCTGGTCTGGACAAAAACCATTGCCCAAGAGTAACGACAAAAAACACCGAAAATATGGTGGTGGTAATCAAAAAGAAATTTTCTTTCAACATCCATGAAATCGCGAACACCCCTAAGGCGGTGCATAACCAAGCATATTTTGCCCACAGGCCAGCCCCCTCGATCAATTCAAATTGTATGTCTATGAAAAATGTTATAAGCACTGCCACGATAATACTGTGTAATATTCTTCCTCCGAAATACATGAGTAGAGAACAAAACAAGCTAGATCCCATAATTATTGTTAAACTGAAGATCGTTCCTGAATCCAATAAGGAATAGCCAAAATGATCTAAAAAAAATAGAAAAGGTGTAAGAAGAATTGTGGCGGGAAGCAGCAAAATTGTTACCCATCCAATTGAAATTTGGTTCCACGGATACCTCATAGGCAGACCTTCAACGCATTTATTGGGAGAAGGAGATATACGGCAAAAAGGCTTTTCTCTGCCCCCAGCACACTCCTTCACCCTGAGGAGTTAACAAAGTAAAATTGTTCCCAAAAGACGAATTATCTTTCCGGAAAATGAGTTCTCTTCTTCTGGCACAGGGGACCACTGGGATGGCGAAAAGACCCTAATACGACCTCAGGTGTTGTCCTTATCCTGCTCATAAGAATTCGAAGAAGCTGATTCTGAGGATCTTCCTTTGAACAGATTGAGAAACCGTCGCCAATACAACTTTATGATAATGGCCGCTCCAGCAATTCCGCCTAGCAGCAACTGAAGAATCATACTGCCGGTGCCAGGATCGAGATAGGCCGCGGCGTCAAGGAAAGGGTTAAAGGCAAACAGAAATCCATAAAAGAATGGTATGAAGGTTGATCTGTGCATTAGGGTACCTCCAAGATTGTGATATGAAATATGAATACCTGGAATTCCACCTATTCATCTCCGACAAACGAATCCTGGCCGCATCAATCAACCACTGTTTGAGATTAATGTTGCTGGATTTTTATTTTTTTTACTTTCCTCCTTTCGTGCAATAAAATCAATGGTCTCCACATCCGGATGGTTTTTGAATAGCTGGACAATTGATCCGCTGCCTCAGCGTTAACATGAACGGGATCAGAGCCATTTCCAATACGTCCCAAAGCGTGCCTCCTACCTTCCAGCAGGAAAGAGAAAGACGAGCACACCCTGAATGGCCACATGGGTCCTGCCGAGGATGACCACCGGGACCTATAACGTCTATACCCGCTGGCCAGCCGATGCGGCCAATGCCACCAACGCCACTTATACCGTTCACTATTCGGGGGCCACGTCGGTCGTGTCGATGAACCAGACGCAAAACGGCGGGCAATAACCTCAATATCGCATTGAACCCCAAGGTTGTCCTGTTCGATCAAACCAATGGACGGGTGGGAGCCGATGCGATGCTGGTGGGGGCCAGTGGGGTGAGCACCGATCATGTCACTTATAGGCCGACGTTGATGAGTGCGTGAAGCATCGACATCTAGGACATAGGCATCAGTAAATTTTCCAGTAGAGTCATATGGCGGGTTTCGTTCCGGCGATCGAGGTTCCTTTGGCCTGGTCTTCAGGACAGGCCTTTTGTTTCGGCAAATGGACCCAAAGGTGGTGGCCCTCGGCATGGTCCGTCAGAATTTTTTGGTGCCCGCCCAAGCCAACGTCGTGCAACTCGTTGAGTCTGTCATGGGTTTTGTCGAAGGACTCAAACAAGGCCCGCCAGTGTAATGAGAGCGTTTGTCTCGGGGGTCTGGTGGCAGGTGTCGGCCACCCGGAAGAGGGAACGGTCTGAGGGGCTTGCTAAATGACGGTTGATTTGGCGCCGGTGCCCGGCATTTTGTGGACCTTTTTGTGGGGCAGGGGCCTGGGAACTCCTAGGCCAGAACGCACAAGAAATATTGGAAAAACTTAGTTCTTGGATTCACCTCCTCAACGCAGAACATATATCGTTGTCTAGCGCGTGCCTCGTCAATAGATGTGGCGGAAAGAGGCGAGTCGTCGGAGAGTTGCCCATGGCGGAGTATTTTTTACCCTCCCTCTTTGTAGCGCGCGTTGAACCGAGAAGCCCGATTCAAAGGGAATCTTAGGTGGAAGCCAATTTGGCCAGCTCGGTATCGACGTATGCCAGGATTTTTTCGGCATCCTCGACCAGGCCATCCGTGATATTTAATCCAAGAGCAAGATCTTCTTCATCCAGCGTGTCAGCCAACCCGTTATTTTGTAATAAGCTGACATCCCAAAATAATATCCCGGCGGTGGTCTGTTTCCCGTCGATGGTGGCGGCCACATTAATATTATCGCCATGCTCGGTCGGGGTACTGATAAAGGTCGGCTCGGCACTTTGTTGCTTCGCCCGTCTGATAAGGTCCATGAAGGTTTTTAATCGTTGAAGGCTGGCAGGATCTATGGCCATGGTCTTTTTCTCCTTTTTGGAGTGAGGCTATATTGGTCCATCGTCACAGTTAATTCCCACCGAAGTAACGGGAATGCCAGCTTGCTGTGGATGGACGGTTGTAAATTCAAGAGCTTCTATCGCGAATTACGCGGTTCCTTGTTGACCGGAGGTCGAAGGGTCCTGCTGGTCCCGTTTCCTGGCCCGGTTGGCGATGTTTTCAATCAACCCGGCCATTTTTTGATATTGGGGATGGTCGGGAGAGAGCGGTTTGCCGTTTTCATCGCACATCAGTTCCTGCATTCCTTCGAGCATTGCGGCCATTTCTGGAAAAATTTCGTTATCGGGATTTTTTTTTCGTCCCATGATGTCTGTCCTTTTCTGTGGATTCTTCAGTGATTAATTTATTCATGCTTTACATTAGGATTTGCTGTCTTGATCGAGGATGCTTTCGATTACGGTCTTCAGATTTTCAGCGGTTAAGTTTGCGACGCGAATGTTTCCATCCAGGACGACGGTCGGCGTGTGCGTGACCTTGATTCGTTCTCCCCATTGCCGGCCTTTCGCTAAAACCTTGAAAGGCTTTCCACTGGCGAGCCCTGTTTCAAATTCCGCGGCATCCAGCCCGATTTCTTTCAGGAGGAGGGAACGCATGGTTTTATCAAAGATGTGAATATCTTTGTCGTGAATGGACTGAAAAAGGAGTTGTTTCATTTCCGGCCCTTTGCCCATCATGACGGCTTGATTATACATTTCAAAGGCCGTCGGAAGTTTGCCCGGAATAACGGGAAATCCAACCATTCGGATTTCTAACTTGTCCCCAAACTCCTTTTTCAATTTGGTCCCCACCACCCGTTCGAACATGTGGCAATGGGAGCAATAAAAGTCAGCGAATTCAAACAGAATGACTTTGCCGGCTTCATGCTGAGAGGGCTCGTTTTCCATCAGTTCATATTCGCCCTGTATCTTGCTCATGGCTCCATTTGGCCATCCCAGCAGGCTGATCAAGAGTATTCCTCCAATGATGCGGGTGATGCGGGCAATTGGCGTCTGTCCTGATTTCATGCTTGATCCTTTCTTGATGTCGATCTTGATTTCCATCGTATTCCGGAATTTTTTCGCTCGAATCGCAGGTGGCCGTTCGGGTAACATGCTAAGTTCCTGGAATCACTCGCCTTTCAATCCATCATATCAGAGTGAACCTAGGGTCCTTCAAGGTTTCTGGAAAGGGGCTGTTGAAAAAAGCCGCCAGCGGCGTTCTCGCCATTTTACCGTGCTCACGTACTGGAAGTACGTTCTGCGCACAAAAATGACTGCGGCCTTGCTAGACGAACTTTTTTGAACCGCCCCGAGGTCTCTGGTATGCAACGTACCTGTGGGTCAATATGCCCCTGGAAGTCAGTATTATTCAAGGCTCCCATAAAAGGAAATTGCTTGGAGGAAGGTCTGTGTGCTGTGGGGTTTTCCAGGGTGTTAAGTAGAGTGGTTAATAGGGTGGTTAAGGGTTAGAGAAGGATGGTCGATTAACGATTGGCATCATTTTATGGAGGAGGGCGCTGAAGTGAATGTGGTGAATCTGAAGGACTACAGCCAGTTTTCAACAGAAAAGATGAAGAAACAGAATATTTTTCAATCAGCACGATTTTTTTGTGATGTGTATTGTTTTGAGCCGGGCCAGGAACAAAAAGGCCATGTGCATGCGGATCAGGACAAGGTCTATCTGGTATTGGAAGGGCAGGGCACCTTCAAGGTGGGAGGAGAAAGCCGGATACTGGGGGAAGGGCAGGGCACGATGGCTCCTGCCGGTGAGGAGCATGGGGTCGTGAATCATACAAATAGTCGGCTTCGGGTCCTGGTCTTCATGGCGCCCAATCCAGGTTAGAGATTATCAAATAACTTGACGGATTTGGGGTATGCACAGAAAGAAAGAAGCTACATGGCAGGCAAGCAGAGATTGATTGCAAATTCGATTGGGAGGCATCTATCGGCATACTTAAACCAACTGTTTAACTTTCTCGACGATGGCCCGAGCGCTAATTCCATAATGGTCGAGTAATTGATCGGGCTTTCCGCTATGGGGAATTTGGGTAATGCCCATTTTCGTGAGCCGTATTCCTTCCCCCGCCAGCGCACTCAGGACGGCATCACCTATCCCACCATGCAGGTAATGGTCTTCTACGGTGAGAAACCGGCTGTTTGTGGCTTTTGAAGCTTGTAGGAGTGTGGAAACATCAATCGGGGCCACACTATAAAGATCGATAATTCTGACGGCAATCCCGGCGGCTTGCAGTTCATCATAGGCTTTGAGTGCTTCAAAGACCGTGACTCCTGCGGCCACGATGGTGAGCTGATCCTTGGCTCCTTGCCTGAGAACTTTGGACCCTCCAATCGTGAAGGATTCATCGCTCCCGTAGAGTATCGGAGTTTTGGGACGCCCCGTTCGCATGTACACCATGCCCTGGTGATTGGCCATCGTTTCTACCAGCCGATAGGCGCACATGGCATCGGACGGATACAGGACGACGACTCCCGGCTGGGCCGCCATCATCGCGAGATCTTCCAATCCCATTTGTGAAGGACCATCCTCCCCGATACTGACCCCAACGTGTGAGCCCATCAGCTTAATATTGGCTTCACTGATGGCCGCCATGCGGATGAAATCATAGGCACGGGTGAGAAAGCAGGCGAAGGTCGCCGCAAAGGGAATTTTCCCGCATGCAGCCAGCCCGGCTGCAGCACCCACCATGTTCTGTTCCGCAATGAAATTTTCAAAAAATCGATCAGGAAAACGTTTTCCAAATTTATCCGTATAGGTTGAGTTTTTGACGTCGGCATCCAACCCCACGACCAGCGGATTGACTTCTCCCAATTGTGCCAATGCCTCTCCAAACGCCTCCCGAGTGGCCACCAAGTCCTTTGCCCCATACGTTGGGGCCGGTAGTGGATGGATGGCGCTCTTGGCCCGCTGAACCGGTTTGGGTGGGGGTATGGAAAACTTGGAAGGTGATGACGGTAACGACTGACTCAAGGCTGTGATTACTTCTTCTGCTTGTTCTGCATTAAGAGGCTTTCCGTGCCAGGCAGGATGATCTTCGGCGAAAGGAATACCTTTTCCTTTAAACGTTTTAGCGAGGATCATGGTCGGTTTCGCGGGGGTCTGAGCGGCTTCCGCAAAGCTTTGGAGAAGTTCTTCGTGGTTATGCCCGTCTACGCAGATGGTATGCCAGCCAAATCCCTCCCATCGAGCCTGATAGGTTGCCAGGTCATGTTCCAGCATGGTGGGATCGGATTGTCCAAGCCGATTAATGTCCACAATGCCGCACAAATTGTTTAATTGAAAATTCCTGGCAATATCCGCAGCTTCCCACACTGACCCTTCAACCGATTCCCCATCGCCCAAGACCACATAGATCCGAGCGGAAGTCTTGTCCAGATACTTATTGTTCAAGGCAATGCCGACGCCCACTGACAACCCTTGTCCCAGGGACCCCGTGGCCATATCGACAAACGAAAGGCGGGGGGTGGGATGACCTTCCAGGTCGGATGCGAGTGTCCGGAGTTCGAGTAATTGTTGAGGGTCAAATAATCCGGCTTCAGCCCATGCGGCATACAACAACGGGGCCGCATGACCCTTGGATAAGACAAATCGATCGTTGTCCGGGTTGCGGGGATTTTTGGGATCAAACCGCATGACCGAGAAAAATAGGGTGGCCACAATGTCTGCTGCGGAACAGCAACTGGTTGGATGCCCGCTTCCCGCTTTGGTTGTGGCGCGGATGCTATGGATTCGGAGTTGATCGGCTTTTTGACGGAGGAAATCCGTCAACTGAGTAGAAGCAAGAGTGGTCACAGCAGGCTCCTTACTGAGGGAGTTGAAAGTGAGATCCACAGGAGGCTTGAAAGGTACCAGACCCCTAT
>DOFS01000367.1:0-1625 GCA_003523945.1 Nitrospiraceae bacterium
GTCGCCATTTCCGCTCCCGCCAACAGAGTATAAAAGGAGACCGCTGGCAATGTGATGAGGACCGCAAAGCGGGTGGCGGTGAGTCGCAAGGACAGTCGTTCCACCCAGGATGTCGGTACAAGGCGGAGGCTCCATCGCGCCCCTGCAAAAATCAGCAAAGCCAATAACCCTAAATGAGACCCAGAAATCGAGAGAATATGCACGGTTCCGCTGGCCATAAATGCGTCTCGAATGTCCGACTCAATATAACTTTGCTCCCCCAATACCATGCCTAAGAATAATCCCAATGCGGGATTGGTGAGACTGGAGACCGCCGCGTGATGAATCGTTTGGCGCCAACGATCGACGACACCTAAAATGAAATCACGCGTGGGCCTCTTTTGGACACTCTGAGCCGTAATGGCTTCGGGGCCTTGCACGGTCGCGACGGCATGAATGCCTTGCCGTTTCAGGTATTCCCCGTAATGAAACCCGCCAGGGTTCCGTGTTCCATATGGTTCACGCAGTCGAGCCATAAAGGTGATATGGTCACCGTAGACCAATGAATACTCACCGGGTTCCCGCCAGGTAAGACGGATTCGCCCATGAGCCACCTGCTCCTTTTCCTGCCCGACCAATTGAGTCGCCTCCACCAGCAGAATCAACCCATCAGGAGTCTGGCGGACCGGTGCCACAACGACGCCTTTAAGCAAGATGGGCTGTTCATTCCCCACGACAACTAGATTCGACTCTGACTGAGCGGTCGATGCCCAATATGCATGACCGATTCCTCCTACCACAATCGCAAATAGGAGAAACCCGGCCTGTCGAGTTATACGTCTCTGTCGTTCAAACCAGGTGAGGATACACCCAAAACTAAGTAGAGCCCCCAGAAGTGACAGGGGAAACAGGGTGAGAAACGGACCAAGCCACAGCCCGGTGAGGTAGGACACCACTCCAAGAAGTATCACATAGGACAGCGCACATGGTTAATGAAGCTCATCTCAAGGACTGCGAAGATTTCCCTTACTCAAAAGAACCCATAATAAAAAAATACAGGATATTTCCTGCCACGGTCTTCATGCGACCTAATCCATGAAAGAACGCCAGACCAAACCTAACCGGGTGAGGTTGGTGAAAAAACAGGCCTGATCCATTGCCTCTAATTCTCCCTAAATAAGAAATCATTCTTTGGAACGACCGGCTAAAATAACAAGGGGGAGACCTTCTGGTCCTCACTGGATGCAGGACTTCACCACCGTGATTAAATCATCCGCAATCGCCTGAATGACCTGTCTATCTTGACCTTCAACCATGACTCGCAGCAACGGTTCCGTACCGGAATAACGTACAAGAATCCTTCCGGTTCCATTCAGCACACGCTCTTTGTCTTGAATAGCTTGCTGTAATTGCGGGAGGGTCTGCAGATCCGGTTTGCGGGGAACGGTGACCCCCGCTAATACCTGAGGCGTGGAATGCATGCACATGGCAATTTCCGACAGTGGTTTTTGAGCCCGTTGCATCAGCTTTAGCATTTGCAAGCCGGAGATCATCCCATCACCGCTCGTATGATAATCCAAAAAGATCATATGGCCGGATTGTTCTCCACCCAGATTATAATCTTCAGCCACCATCCGCTCCAAAAT
>DOFS01000367.1:1816-3602 GCA_003523945.1 Nitrospiraceae bacterium
AAATTACTCATCACAGTCCCAACCACCGTATTGTGTCGTAATCGGCCTAGCCGTTTAAGGTCAAGAGCAAAGGCCGCCAGGGCATGATCTCCATCGACCACCTGTCCCTGCTCACAGACAAACAACGCACGATCCGCGTCTCCGTCCAGGGCAATACCGATGTCGGCCTTCCGATCTCGAACCATCTGCTGTAATCGTTCCGGGTGGACCGCACCGCACCCGTCGTTAATATTGAGACCATCAGGTTCATTGCCCATCACCCATACCTTCGCACCCAGTTCCCGAATGACCTTTGGGAAAACGTGATAAGCCGCTCCATTGGCACAATCCAAGACAATTCGCATATTCTGAAAGTCCATTTCACGGGGAAGGGAGCGCTTGACGAATTCAATATACCGTCCTTCGGCATCATCAATGCGATAAGCTTTCCCAATGGCTTCGGCGGTCGGTCGAATATGCTCAATTTCATTCGAGAGAATCAGGTCTTCAATACGATGTTCCAGTTCATCCGGCAACTTCATCCCGTCATTCGAAAAAAACTTTATGCCGTTATCCTGATAGGGATTGTGAGAGGCCGAAATCATCACACCGGCATCGGCTCTCAAACTACGTGTCATGAATGCAATCGCTGGGGTCGGTAAGGGTCCGACTAACAAGACGTCCACTCCCATGGAGCACAGTCCGGCAGTTAAGGCCGACTCCAGCATATACCCGGACACACGAGTATCTTTGCCAATGATGATTTGGTGCCGTCCTTCACGTTTACGAAAAACATGGGCCGCCGCCCTTCCTAATTTCATCGCCATTTCGCTGGTCATAGGATCCAGGTTCGCGACCCCACGCACCCCATCAGTTCCAAATAGTTTACCCATGTGGTTCCCTTTTCTTCCTATATGTAAATAGCGTAGGCGATTTAATAACCTAAGTAGCGGAAATTCCGTTTTGTCTCTCCACTCTTACACTCATCAAAATCGTAGTAGAGAGTATCAAAAATTCTTCTCAAAACCAGAGCCTAAATTCATTGCGGCACCCTGGGTGAGACAACCGGTGTCAAAAACACGGTACCTCACGATGCTATAAAGGCTCGACAAATCGGGGAGAGCGCCACTGGAGGAGATTTTTACCACCCAATTACTACTTGTCGCACGATTTTCGTAAAGCTTGAGCAACTAAGATGGCATCATGCATTGCTCCTACATCATGGACCCGCACGATATTGGCTCCCTGCCAGACCGCAGCGGCTACGGCAGCGGCGTTCCCCATTTCCCGTTCACCAACCGGCTTTCCAGTTAATGTGCCTATAAAAGCCTTCCGTGACACCCCAATCAAAATAGGTTGCTCCAATGAAAATAACTTCCCAATGTTACCAAGGATCTCCAAATTATGATTGAGCGTTTTCCCAAACCCAATTCCTGGATCAACCATAATATGATCTGCCGGAATTCCCATCGACCGGGCCATCAATATGCGTTCAGACAAAAAGGCCTTTATCTCCCCCACAACATCCTTATATTGTGGGGACTTCTGCATAGTCACACTATGCCCTTGCCGGTGCATGAGGACAACACCCGCTCCAAATTCTTGAATCAATTGAGCCATGCGAGGATCATCTTGAAGAGCGCTCACATCATTAATGATATCGGCCCCAAGATCCAACGCCACTTGAGCCACGGCCGCTTTCCGTGTATCGATAGAAAGGGGGATATTGGTGAGTTTTCTCAACGCGGTCAGAATAGGAGAAATTCGTTTAATTTCCTCATCCTTATCCACATAGGACGCTCCAGGT
>DOFS01000282.1 GCA_003523945.1 Nitrospiraceae bacterium
CCATCATATTCTGATTGATGGTTGTGCGAATGTTGCCGTTGGCATACCGTTCGACAAGATCGGCTAGGACAAGCAATTGATCAGACGTCAAATCGCCCGAGCGGAGTCTCACCGCGGCCGTTTTGAATCCTGACTGGCGTTGACTGATTACATTTGTAGTGCACCAATGGTTAAACGCCTCCTGAGATAAGGGATTTCCCTGTGGGGATGAGACATGAGGTTGACTGTTTCCATTGCCTTGGGCCGTAGATCCGTTCCCGGATTTCGTCGGCATTATCAGGGGAGGATCATCGGGGTATACCGCCAGTTTCAAACCAAGTTTGGTGGCGCCGGATTGGAGCATGGCCTCGTAGGTCTCTTCCCATCGTCGAGAAAATTCCTCAAACCCTAATTTGTCTACGACGAACTTCATTCGGGCTTTGCTACGATTTTTTCGATTGCCTAAATTATCAAACACCTTGAGCATGGCTTCGATGGCGGGAATCAATTCCTCCATAGGGACAAATTCCCGAAGGACTTTGGCCAGGCGAGGTGTGGACCCTAAACCGCCTCCGACAATCATTTTGAAGCCCGGTTCCCCTTTGGCATTGCGAGAGGCCAGGAGCCCCACATCGTGAATGGGGGTTAAGGCGCAGTCGTGCTTGCAACCGGAAAATGCAATTTTAAATTTGCGAGGGAGAGTTTGGTTGAGAGGATTCCGCAATAAATGATAGGCCACGGTTTTCGCGTAGGGGGTCACGTCAAACACTTCGCCGGGGCATACCCCAGCCAACGCACAGGCTGTGACATTTCTCACGGTATTGGCACAGGCTTCCCGGGTGGTAAGTCCAACTTCCGCCAGTTTTCGCATGATGGTGCCAACGTGGCGGAGGGGAACAAAGTGCAGTTGAATGTCCTGGCGCGTGGTGACATGTCCCACGCCGGTCGCAAAGGTATCCGCAATGTCTGCTATTTGCCGTAGTTGATTGGCGGTAAGACCACCAAAGGGAATCTTGATCCGGACCATTTGGACATCCGGCTGGCGCTGACCATAAATGCCGTATTGAAGTCTAAACGGTTTGAATATGTCGGCTGGAGTGTCACCCGATTGCAGGCGATCCACCTCATCTTCGAATGTTTCTATTTCTTCGATAATCTCCCGGGGGATAGGAGTGGTGTGAACAGGAGGGTGGGTGGTGACTGGTGAGCTGCTCATGATAATCCTCCAAATCCCGTATATGGATCGTAATTTTCTGTGATTTGCCTAAAGTGCACTGGTTCTTGTTCCATCTTGAAATGGTGAATCCTTCGCCAAGGCTAAATATGATACATCACGCAGTGCTGGGTTTCGAGCGTTTGATACTGTTCCACTAGTTTTTGTATGGAAATGGCCCGAAGGACTGCCTGCTCCGCCTCTTGAACTTGTTGCCAGATACTTGAAAGTAAAGCGTTGGGAATTTCCCGGCTTTCCGGAAAACCATTCGCGGAGCCATTTTGATTCAAAGGTTCTGTTGCCCATCCGTTCATCGAATTGACCAAATCTGCAAGGGAAATCTGACTGGGATGTTGTGCAAGGGTATACCCTCCTTGCGCTCCTCGAAGGCTTCTGACGATCCCGGCTTGTTTCAGATGTTGAAGAATTTGTTCAATGAAACGGGAGGGTATTCCCTGTCGCTTGGCGATGACTTTGGCTTGAAGCGGAATGGACCTGTCCTGTTTGGCTAACTCGATTGTCGCCATAATTCCGTAAGTGACTTTAAGCGGAAACTTATTCATAGTTTTAATTCATACTAAAACGATAGGAATAATGTAATATATGGGCCCTACAAAACCTTTGTCAAGAATCCCCAGCCGTTTGAATATAATATTCCGCGTCTTTTCTGGAACCTTATTGTACTTAATGGGTTTTAACTATTCGGCGGGTAGTTTTTGTAACGCCTGTGGGATGGAGCACGGTGCGCTAATTCAGTCGTCTATGAGGGTAAACTATCAAACCTTGGGAATAGAACTCATCAGTGGTACGGCGTCTACTCGTTTCAAAGGTGTGAGAGGTTTTTTCTGATAACGTTCTTAAGAAAGTAGAGGAATGCCTCCATTACTCCAGTGTACAATCTCTCCCCGTGAGTGGGAGATGATTTGGAGCCCTTGCCTGGGTCTTGTCAAATTCACCATACACATAGGCCTTATCTAAAAATTACCTATTTGTAATCAAAGGAGGATTTCATGCCATCTAAAGTGAAGACAGCACTAGGGAAGAAGAAGGCCACCGGACAATCAAAACAAAAGCCTGTGGTCAAAAAGATGGTGACCTCCAAGCCTTCCGGATCAACCAGTAAGAAGGTTACTTCAAAAACTCGAAAACCATCAAAAACCAAAGCGGCTTCCAACCCGAAAACGAAAAAGCCTGCTTCGTCGAGTCCCCGCACAGTTGCTGCGAGAGAATTACGTGTTGGTGATCGTGCCCCAGCTTTTTCCCTTCCCGATGACACCGGAAACATTGTGAACTCATCTGATCTTCGAGGAAAAAAAGTGGTTGTGTATTTTTACCCAAAGGATGACACACCCGGCTGTACAACGGAAGCTTGTTCCTTTCGAGATGGTATGCAGGAACTAAAGGAGAAGGGAGTGGTGGTATTGGGAGTAAGTGCCGATTCGGTTTCATCTCACCGGAAGTTTTCCGATAAATTCCAACTCAATTTTTCCTTGCTGAGTGATGAGTCCAAATCCATGATTCAGGCCTATGGGGTGTGGAAGGAGAAATCCATGTATGGTCGAAAATATATGGGTATTGAACGAACGACGGTGGTAATCAACGAAGACGGGATTATAAGAGAGATATTTCCCAAGGTTAAAGTAAACGGGCATTTCACAGAAGTTCTTCATGCCCTTCGTTAGTGTTGGCCGTGGGCAATTGGCTTGTGAGGGAAGAACTTTTACACGTTTCGTTCGTGGGCGTCACCAATTTGAGAAAAAGTCTCTTCCCCAAAAATGGCCTTCGCATTGAAGTAATATTTGAACTCAAGAAGATTGTGGGAGGGATCCTCAAGGAAAAACGTCAAGTGTTCGAGGGGGGTGTCAGAAAAGCGTCGCCGGGGTTCCCGAAAAAATATGAGTTTATTTGCCCGGGCCCGGTCCCGAAATTCATTCCACTCCTCTTCTGTCCGGCAAACTAATCCGAAATGTCTGGGGTAGATGCTTTTTTGTTGAGGGCCAAGGTCCTCGGTCACATGTGCGACAATTTGGTGGCCGTGAAAATTCAATGTGATGGCGACAGAAGACTGGCGGCCCAAGCCGCAACCCAGTCCTTGTGCATAAAATTCTTTAGTGGATTCAATATCCCTGACCGGAATAGAGAGATGAAAGATGGCAGAAGACATATTTTTAATCCCGTAAAAGATTATCGCATGTTTCGGATAATCTTTGACAACTTGTTGTTATTCCCAACAAACCATGAGGTTTGAAAGTATGAACACCAAACGGCCTTTACCAAACCCCTTCAGGGAAATCGGTCTTTGACCACCGGCCTGCCACGTCCGTTCCAATGGCCGGCATTCATCCATGGGGTCGTATGCCGAATGGCAAATCTTCCAGTGTGATCGAGAATGAGGCATCCGGCCTCCCCCCGTATCCGCCTGACCAAGGCCTTGAGTGTATAGTTGGCGGCTCTTCCGGGCGTCCAGCCGAGTCCGAGCAGGATTGCCAAATGTTTGGCCATGCCGACCCGGATGATGGATTCTCCTAAGCCTGTCATGGAAATGGCTCCGGCGGTATCATCAGCATACACTCCTGCACCAATTAAGGGGGTATCGCCTACCCGGCCAGGTAACATGACCGCAACTCCCCCCGTTGAGGCCCCTGCGGCAAGATGGCCGGCACGGTCCATGGCAATCGCGCCTACTGTGTCAAATAACCCTATCTTCCGGTAGAGAGCCTGGGATTTGGAATTGACGGTGGTTCTTAAGTTCCGTTTCTTCCTCGGGTGAGTTGAACCCTTCCGACGGATCAGTCGGGTTAGGCCGAAATGTCGAGCCAATCGATTGGCATGTGGGCCGACTATTAACACATGGTCGGTGTCGGTCATGATCCGTCGTGCGGCGCAGATTGGATGAAGATAACCCTCTAGCCCTGCGACAGCACCAGCGGATAGGGTCTGCCCTTCCATGATTGACGCGTCCATTCGTTGAATCCCGTCGAGTTGTG
>DOFS01000122.1:0-2261 GCA_003523945.1 Nitrospiraceae bacterium
TCAAGGTATGAACTAAAAGAAGGGCGAGTACATCACCATCATATTCGTTGCCAGATCTGTGGTCTTATCGTGGATTTGTTGTTATGTCCGTTAAAAAAAGTCACAAAATTGATTGAACAACAGACGCAATTTATCGTGGATGATCATACATTGGAATTCACGGGATTGTGTCCACAATGTCAATAATATGATCAAAACTCTTGGACCGAGGCTTTCAAAAGCTGGCTCTATTGCTTCACTGGTGTGTGCCGTGCATTGTGCGTTAACGCCTCTGGCATTGATTGCTCTTCCCGTCATTGCCGCACATTCGTGGGATGGTCTTGATGGAATTTTAGGAGCCTTTTGGGCGGATACCACCGAATGGATGTTTTTAGGGGTGATAGCCTTATTGGCAGGTTTTGGATTGTTGGCGACCTATCCTAGGCACCGAGATAGCCGTCCTGCTCTTCTCACTGCTGGCGGACTCGTGGTGTTAATGGCTGCCCATCTCTTGTTTGATTCGGGCGGTGGTATGGAGATAGTTCTTGATGTGACTGGAGCTTCCATGATCGCACTGGCCGGGTTTTGGAATCGACGTTTATGCCACCATTTAGGTTGCCATACTCATGAGCATACGCATGAAGCCAGCGGTTCTAAGATTCAACCTCTTCCGGATTTATCCTCCAATTCTTAAGCTTTCATATCTTAAGCTCGGTTCCTGCCGGCGCCATTAAAGGCATTTATCTTGAAATTCTTATGAGGCGCGTGGGTACATTTTAACCCAAAGCCTTGCCATATATAAGGGGGAGCAGAAATAGCACTTTTATCATCTGAGGACAGGTGTCAGGCCATGCTAGGAAGGATCGTGAGAGGGTCTTTGATATGCGTTAAAGAGTATCAAATAAGTTAAGAAGTCAAAATCTTACTTTTAGCCGACTTATCCATTGTTTCAGCCAAATCATCAAGAAGCTGTTCTGTTTCTTCCCACCCGATACAGGCATCTGTAATAGATATTCCCCACTCCAGGGGTTTCCCCGCTTCCCATTTTTGATTGCCCGGCTTCAGATTACTTTCAATTAATAGGCCTAGGATAGCGTTTTGCCCATTGGTGAATTGCTCGACCACGGATCGAGCCACCGGAACCTGACGCGTATGATCTTTTTCTGAATTGCCATGAGAGCAATCAACCATGATCGGGCGACGAATGCCTTCTTTCGTTAAACAACGCACCGCCTCGGAAATATCTTCCGGATTATAGTTGACTCGGCCACCGCCACCACGAAGAACTAGGTGTCGGTCTGGATTGCCATTTGTTTTGATAATTGAAGTGAGACCGTCCGCATTTACCCCTATAAAGCTTTGAGGGTGTCGTGCGGCAATCATGGCATTGAGAGCGACTTGGAGCCCACCATCCGTTCCATTTTTTAGGCCAACAGGCATGGAGAGACCACTGGCCATTTCCCGGTGGGTTTGACTTTCGGTGGTTCGTGCTCCAATTGCCGCCCAGCTGATTAAGTCTGAAATATATTGGGGTGTGACAGGATCCAAAAACTCCGTTGCACAGGGCAACCCCAAGTTATTGATCCTGAGTAATATAGAACGGGCCAGTTCAAATCCTCCTCCAATTTCGCAGGATCCATCTAAATGGGGATCGTTGATAAGGCCCTTCCAACCCACTGTCGTGCGAGGCTTTTCGAAATAGGTTCTAAGGACAATCAGGGCATGTTCTTGAATGCGGTCAGCAACCCGTTTGAGGCGTTCGGCATAGAGGATGGCCGCATCCGGGTCATGGATTGAACATGGGCCAATAATAACTAGCAGGCGATGTGAGTCTTGCCCGTGAAGGATATCTCGAATGGCTTGCCGGGATTGAAGAACCATTTGTCCGGTGCTTTCAGGCAAGGACAGTGAACTTTGCATCTGTTTTGGGGTAGGAAGTGGAGAAATATCGATAATGTTTCGGTTATTAATGGGTTCTGCCATGTGACACGTCCTGGGTAAAAAGAGAGAATATCTGAAACTGCAGAATGAAAGACCGTAAACAAATTATGCCGGAATAGGCGTTATTGTAATAAGAAACCCTATATCCAGGCAACCAGTTAATGGCAGTCTGTCATACTCGACTTGTGAACAGGGTTGGTAGATTTGCTATCAAGGCCGTGCAAAGAGGAAAAGAGTATGAATCACGTAAGAATCCTTGGGATTGGAATGGGAAGTTATTGGGAGCCCCGGGTTCTGTTTGGGGAATGAAAGAGTTCAATTGAGGCTTGATAGCGCGTCAG
>DOFS01000122.1:2407-2767 GCA_003523945.1 Nitrospiraceae bacterium
AGACTGGCTTGTTGAGAGGTAAACCATCGCATGACATCTCGATTGGCGGGGTCCTGAAGAGAGCTAAATGAAAATTTGGTGCCAATAACTAATTCCGTTGTGGGGTCAACCCACTCAATAGATGCGGAAAATTTTGAAAAGTGGTCGAATCCCGGCAAACGACAACTTATGTGGAGATGGGCCGAAGAGACGAGTGGCCATGCGGAAGGGGCGATACGAAATTGACAACCCGTTGGAGATAGATTGCAGAGCTGAACAGGCAGTACAGCGAGGATTCTGCCTTTGTCACTGAGAGGCCGGACGGCTCCAGTCATATTGACCGTCAAACGCGGAAAAGTGCGAGGATGTTGTCGTGAAACG
>DOFS01000428.1 GCA_003523945.1 Nitrospiraceae bacterium
AAATCGGGGCTCGTGTGGATCCGGTGAGCCAAACCATTCGGGTGTTTGGCCGGTTTCACAAACCCCCCACGGGGGTGTTAGCCGGCATGAGTGGCAGCGCCCAATTTCCGGAAGGCACCTTTCCCGCCCAATCTACATTTAAGCCCAGTACGAAACCGTCATTCTCACCAACTTCCTCGAATAAACGGACTGCCAAGCAATAACTCCTTCCGGATCAACCCCGCTGTTGATCCAAAGGATGGAAACGAGCGTGGTGCAAACAGAAATCCAGACAGAGTCCCCGATGCGAGGGGCGGGAAAGGACTTCAGGCGTTCCTCCGGTCTGTCCGGCAGCCCGTCCATTCCCCCCAACCCCAAACCTGGACAGGATTCCAATATTTTTCTGGCTCTTCTTCAACTGGAAAGTCAGGTTCGAAAAGCCCAAACGGTGAAAGAGCTCTGTTTCCTTCTGGCCAATGAGACCAGGCGTCTCGTGGACTTTCGGCAGGCGTGTATCTTCTCCATTACCCCCAAGGGGCGAATGAGGGGCAGGGTGGAAGCGGTGTCCAGTGTGGCCGTCGTTGACCGCAAGGCTCCGATGATCACCTGGATTGAACGCGTCATTTCAGCCTTATGGGAGCAAGGCAGCCTGCAGGCTGCCGGGTCGTTGGCTCCCGCATCCTGTTCAACAGATCTTCAACGTGATTGGAAGTCCTTTGCGTTTCCCCATGTCCTGTGGTGCCCATTGATCAGCGCGGATCAGCAGGTGTTTGGTGGCCTGTGGCTGACCCGGGAAACACCCTGGCAGGAGGGAGAAGTGCAATTGATCCGGCGGTTTGCCGAAACGGTGGCTCATGCCTGGCACGCGCTTGGTGGCACGAAACACCGGGTGAAAAACTGGAAGGTTTTCAAGAAATGGATCTGGGGCGTATTGATGGTACTGCTGGCCGCGATGTTTCTGCCCGTCCGATTATCCACACTGGCTCCGGTGGAAGTGGTCCCGCGGGATCCGTCTGTGGTGACGGCACCGTTGGATGGGGTACTAGGGGACATTCTTGTCCACCCGAATACCCTTGTTCAGGAAGGGCAAACCCTTTTTCGCTATGAGGACACCACATTCCGGAATCAATTTGAGGTGGCGGAAAAGAATCTGTCGGTGACCTGGATGGAATATCGCAAGGTGTCCCAGGGGGCCTTTGTCGACCATGACACCGGGGCCGGCATGCCCGTGCAAGCTTCGGAAGTCCGGCTCAAAGAAGCCGAACGGGATTACGCCTGGGACATGTTGCAGCACGTGGAGGTCAAAGCTCCCCGAACGGGCATTGTGATTTTTACGGATAAATCAGAATGGATCGGTAAGCCTGTGGTGGTGGGCGAACGTATCATGGAAGTGGCCGATCCCCGGGAGTTTGAATTGAAAATTGATCTGCCGGTGGACGACGCCATCGTATTACGGGAAGGCGCCGAGGTGGATGTGTTCCTGAATGCCAATCCGTTACGGGCCATTCCTGCTCGATTAATGCATGCCAGCTATCATGCCAGTATCCTCCCGACCAATGTCCTGGCCTACCGGGTGGAAGCCGAGTTTGCGGACCCGCCCGAGGATATTCGCATTGGCTGGCAGGGCACCGCCAAAATCTATGGAGAACCGGTTACTCTCTTTTTCTATCTCTTTCGGCGTCCACTCGGAGTCCTCCGACAAACAATAGGTTTGTAATGGTTCAGCAAAAGCCTCATGAAGACGTGGCGCTTCCACCGTTGCGGGAAGATCTTCAGATTCTGTCCGGCACGCCCACCCCGGACGGCGTGCCCACCTGGACGATCGTGGACACGGTCCGAAATCAATTCTTTCAAATCGAATGGTCCGCCTTTCAACTGCTGTCCCAATGGCACGCGGGAACCGCTCAGGGACTGGTGGACCTCGTCACCCGAACCACCTCGGCCACGGTCTCAACCGGTGATGTGATGGAACTCATCCAGTTTCTGTATCGGAACAATTTAACCCGTGATGCTCCGGCCGGTGGGGCTCAGGGGTTTTTGGGGCAGGCCGAACAGGCGAAACAACATTGGTTGATGAAGGTCCTCCACAACTATTTATTTTTTAGAATTCCCTTATGTAATCCCGACCGGTTCTTGCGAAAAACGCTCCCGTTTGTCATGCCGCTGTTTAGTCGCTGGGTTTTATGGGGTGTGGTCATCCTGGGTGTGATCGGGTGTATCGGAGTCGTGCGGCAATGGGAATCGTTCGCCAATATCTTTTTGTACTTTTTTACGTTTCAAGGGATGACCGGTTATATCACGGGTCTGGTTGCCATTAAGATGTTGCATGAATTGGGGCATGCCTATACCGCCGTTCGATACGGGTGCCGGGTTCCCACGATGGGCCTCGGATTTCTCATTATGGTGCCTGTCCTCTATACCGACACGACCGATTCCTGGCGGCTCACCGTTCGGAAGCAACGCGCGGCCATTGCGGCGGCCGGAATGGTGGTTGAACTCAGTGTGGCGATGCTCGCCACCTTTTTGTGGAACTTCTCTCCTGATGGCATCATCAGAAGCATGCTCTTTGTCCTGGCGACGACCAGTTGGGTGACGGGTCTTCTGATCAATTTGAATCCGCTGCTCCGGTTTGACGGGTACTACGTCCTGTCAGATTGGCTGGGTGTCCCGAATTTGCAATCACGGGCCTTCGCGTTTGGTCGCTGGAAATTACGGGAATGGTTGTTTGCCTGGGGAGATGGTCCTCCGGAACACATGCCCCCGCACCGGCAGAATGTGCTGATCGCCTATGCCTGGGCGGTCTGGGTCTACCGGGCCATTGTGTTTTTAGGCATTGCTATCCTGGTGTATTACTTGTTTTTCAAGGTTCTGGGCGTCATCCTCTTTCTCGTCGAAATCGGCTGGTTTCTGGCATGGCCGATCTATGAGGAAGTGCAGGTCTGGTGGAAGCGTCGAGCGGACGTGGTCCAATCCTGGCGGGGGCGTGGAGTGGGTGTCGCGCTCATGGGGTGTCTGATGTTGAGTGTGATGCCTTTGGATACGACGGTGGAAATTCCGGCCATCCTCGAGGCTCCGGAACGCACGACCCTGTTTCCGCCCACTCCGGCAAGAGTGGTGGATGTATTAGTTAAAGAGGGTGATCCGGTCGAACA
>DOFS01000430.1 GCA_003523945.1 Nitrospiraceae bacterium
AGCCAGCCGGCAACGACTTGCAGCACACCCGTCAGCACCGTAGCGGCCAACAGATATTGCAACCCATGGTCTTTGACCAGGGTGACCATCAACAGTGCCATTGCACCCGTGGCAGCCGAGATCATGCCCGGCCGACCGCCGGCAACCGCGATGACGGTGGCCATACAGAACGACGCGTACAGTCCCACCTTGGGGTCTACCCCGGCGATGACCGAAAAGGCAATCGCCTCGGGGATGAGTGCCAGTGCGACGACGAGACCTGCAAGCAGATCGTTTCTGATATTCATACCTTCACGGATTTTGCCAACGATCTCTTGTATCATTCATCATCCTTTTTCGATTTAGACAGACCTTCTGCACAAAAAATACACGCCAAGAGACCATTGGGGGTGCGGGCTACGCCCGACCACCCTTTCTGTCCCATCACACAACTCCTGGATGCTTGTTGGAATGTTCCTGTTTTCAGGAGACCAAGGAGGGTTCGAACAAAAAAATCGTGTAAGGCCTTACTTTACTTTCAAGAGGTCTGTTGCCCCAGGAAGAAGAGGTCTTACACGATACGTTTGACAGTATCACAGACTATTCACACACACAAGCGGCATTGTTGAGTGAGAAAATGAAGATTGGGGGCACCGCACTGATCATTGAGGGGCGGAGAGTTCATCCTGGGCCACATGGCCCCGCATCGACTTCTCCGTAATATTATTTTGGATTTCCTGGGCAATCACCCGTGCCAACTTGTCGACGGGAAGTGCACCCATCGGAAGACCATTGGTTTCCGTATAGAAAGGATCTTCCGGTGCGGCAGATCGATGGATATTAATGAGGATCATGGCGGGTTGAATGGTTCTCTCTTGTTCGCCGACCGTGATCGATTGCTCTTTGGGAACCACCCGGGTCCGCGTGGCCCAATCCCGATTCTGAATGTCCGCGAATGTGACGTTCCAAACTTTGCCATTGAGCAGACTCCTGATCGCCTTCGGAGTCTGTTCCTGAAAGTATGGTTCTCGCACAATTTTTTGCAGCGCCTCACGCACCCGAATGTCATACAATTTGGTCGTGGAATCAGATTGTGCCGGGGGGATCCGTGTGGTGGAACCGGTTTCGTAATAGGATTGTCCATCCAAACTGTTATGCCTGTCGGTGGTAGTTAAATAGGTGCGAAACAAAAGCTGAAGCAGATGATCGCGGTCCTCTCCTGACATTTCCGCAATTTCTTGATTGGTCTTGATCGGAACTTGCTTGAAGTTTCCGGGGGGCATATTTGTTTGACGTTTCGGGGTCGTGTCGCTTTTGCTCACCACCCATTGAAATTCTCTCGCCAATACCGGCACCAGTTGATCCGGATGATTGAGATAGCCCTGTTTCTCGAGTGCGGATGCGCTGATAAGCAGATTGACCTGGTTGGGTTGTGCGGTTTGGGCCACCAACAATAAAAATTCTTTACCCTCCCGATTCACGACTTTCGGTTCAATAATGACTTTTTGCAAGGCCCCTTTTTTTAGAGCTTCATCAAACCTGGCATAGTCGGTCGGATGTTCCATCATGTGGTTGAACGCTTCGACAACGGTCCGGAGCGCGGCATCGACTCTGGCTTGTACCTGGCTACCTTCTTTGTCCGTCCCGACTCCCTCGGAAAGATACACACGAAACGTCGCACCCTCAATAATATGCCCTACAGAGTGTTCGGTTCCGGTATCCGAAACCACATGATGCTCTTCAGAACCTTTATGGCCTCCTATGGCCAAGGGAACTACCGCTACCATCCACACCACCAGCCCCAGGATGAAAGCCCCAGATCTGTCTGACCAGGATCGTCCCCTGGCATGGGATACGGTCAGGTGAACTGGTCGGATGGCACGGTAGAACTCCTGACACATGCTGGCTGTCCGATATGAGTGTGAATCGAGGGGAGGTCCGAGAGATACCCTATCGTGATTCACTGACTTCTCCTCCATCAGTTATGTCTTGCCTGGAATGACAGACCGACCTTCAATTGATACTTTACATCCGCATGATCGGAATACGCATTTCTGTCTCTCAACAGAGCCAATAAACCATTACGTATTTTGATTTAGCAGGAAGGGAGACCCATTTCGCCTCGAGGCATTCGGGATGGTCCATCCCGTCAGGAACAGATGTGTCGTAGTATGTTTTATCCCTCGATCCATTTTGAATCTGTAGTTCGCCAGAAACCATCTGAATTGGGATCGTCTTCATGATTTGGCAAACCCTTGCTGAACTTATCCTTCTGATCCACTTCGCCTTCATTGTCTTTGTATTGTTCGGAGGAATTCTCACCATCTGGTGGCGCTGGATCCCCTGGGTTCATCTTCCCGCCGCACTTTGGGCGGCAGCCTTGGAGTTTGGCGGATGGATCTGCCCTTTGACTCCCCTGGAAAACCAGCTCCGTCAGGCCGGGGGTGACACCGGGTACTCCGGAGGATTTCTTGAGCATTATGCCCTGCCCGTCATTTATCCCCAAGGGCTCACCACGGAGATTCAAATGGTCTTGGGGTTCATCGTCGTGCTTTTTACGCTTGGGACCTATGGGTTTGTGTGGTGGAGGAAAGCCTCAGGTATCTAACCTTCCTCAGTCAACCCTCCGATTTTTCGTTAAACCATCCCCCCATTCCACCGTCATTTTTTCTTCGTAAACACGGTCTATCTCCAACCCGTTTTCATAGGCATTTAAATTAAAGTTATACTTTACATTAAACTTTATATTCTTGCTACATAAAAATTAAATTTACCGCTCCTACAAAGGTTAATATATACATTCACAGTAAAACAAAATTATGCATTACATGGATTACCTAATCCTAATGATCCACCAACATTAACTTTCGTTTCAGAGAGTCTGAAACAAATAACTTAAAGTTAAAACTAAACCATTGCATTATATTTAATGGATTAGAATCAACCAAATGTCCTGCCCGTGCCCCCCTGCTTCTATGGCATCACTCCCCTTCCAGCTATGCAGTCTGTTCGATATGTGACAGAAACTTTCCATTCCACGTCATGACGACACGGTCCTCTCCTTTGTCACCCTTTACCTTCTCGACGGTGAGCTTAAAATCAATCGCCGACATAATCCCATCGCCGAACTGCTCATGCATGATGTCCAGAATTGACTCTCCATAATGGGCGCAAACCTCGGTCATGCGATAAATATGTGGCTCCTGCAAGACCGCCGGATCATAGGATCGCAGGGGGAACTCCCGCATGGCATCAAGCAAATTCCCCGTGAGTCCCGGTACCAGCTTGACGAGCTTGCCCTCCGTCTCCTTCTTGAGTTGCGCCTGCAATCTGAATAACTGGGCCACATAGACGTTACACAGGCCAAGGGCTGCTGCCAGCTCGTCATACGTCTTTCCTGAGGCTTTTTTCGCTGCAAGCAACTGGCTGACAAGTTCCTTCTTATCCATTTTCAACCTCTCCTCCTTTAAAGTCTGCGAATGATTGATATTCCCATGGTCCTCCTGGAGCTGAGACGCTCTTCTCTGCCTCACGCCTGACAATACGTTAGGCGGTGAGCATGGACCTGTCAATCCAATATTCCCCCACCTGAAACGGCCTCCAGTAGGTGCTGAGAGGCCTTGATGCCTTTCCAGACTTCCCCCGAAAGGGGAAGTTCTCAAGCGGGGACTCAAGTAATTTCCGCCAGCCATTTTTCATGATTCCGCCATTCTGCTTGCGTTTTAGGCAAATCGTGAATTTATTCAACTCAAATTCCCCTTTACCGCGCGACCCTTCCAGGCACCAAATCCTAAACTGAAATGCTCTATATGAAGAAAAAAGAGCATAAAAACAGAATTTATCGCACCATGCCCCCTCCCTATTTGACCAAAGGTTCTGGTAGGTTAGAACCTTCTTTTTTGGAGAAAACTATGGCAGTGCGCGTGGTCATTACCGGACTCGGCATCGTGTCCCCCATTGGTGTCGGGGTTCCTACTTTTTGGAAGTCCGCCCTTCATGGCAAATCAGGGATTACGGCGATCTCATCTTTTGGGGATTTCCCCATGGAATCCTATCGCTCCAGGATTGCAGGGCAGGTTTCCGACTTTCGTCTCCCGGATCCTTCAGAAGATAAATTCTCATCGCGTGTGGACCGCTATGCGCAATTTGCCCTTGCTGCCACACGGGAAGCCATTCAGGATAGTGGGCTGGACCTTGAGAAGGAGCCGGCCGAACGGATGGGGGTCATGGCCGGTGTGGGCATGGGTGGCATGATGATGGGGGAGCGTGAACTCACCACCCTCTATCAGTCCCGGAAGCCCCATCGGGTCCATCCGAACTTTATTCCGACCATTACGCTGAATTCCGCCTCAGGCATTCTGGCGTT
>DOFS01000124.1 GCA_003523945.1 Nitrospiraceae bacterium
GTGCTCCTCGATCGGGGAGCCCGGCAAGGCATGACCGACCGGCTGTTCGCCGGCCGCGTCCGTCTACCCTTGCTTCTTAAGGCCTCACAGGCAGCCTCTTTATCTGCATAAAGGGCATCGCGGGTTTTCATTGAAGCCCGGATCATTCCGATCCGGGCTTCATGGTTTTGGAAGAGATCCTGTCTCCCCACCGTCCTTTCTTGCCTTTTTTTCTTTTTTCCCCTTCATGTCGTGCCTCCTCATCGTTCGTAGTCATTTGACTGTATTCTAGAAGGCTTGTGCTACACTTTCCCGTATGAAAGCGTGGGGATTACGGCTCTTCGCGGTCCTGGGTTTAGTCCTGGCAGGTTATTTCTTCTATCTCTGGGTGTGGGCTCCCACGTCTCTGGCCGTAAGCACTCTTCCGGTGGAACGCGGAAGAGTTGAGGAAACCGTGACGAATACCCGTGCGGGCACCGTGACGGCTCGCCAACGGGCCAAACTGTCCCCGGAGATTGGCGGACGGGTGGTGGATATCCCTCATCGGAAAGGGGCGAACGTGCATGCAGGGGATATTCTTCTCCGGTTGAACGATGACACACAGCGTGCGGCCGTTCACATGGCCGAACGTGAGTTGGCCGTGGTGCAAGTTCGTCGGGAACGACTCTGCCTGGAGGCCGCACGGGCCAAACGCGAATACCTGCGCAATCAGCAGTTACGGGAACGAGATCTGGTTTCAACCGATTTTCTGGACCAAATAAAAAACGTCGCCCAAACAACTGCCGTGTTTTGCAAACAGGCGCAAGTCGAGATTTCCAAGGCCCGATCCGCGATTGTCGAGGCCAAGGCGATGTTGGCAAAAACGGTGCTTCGGGCTCCCTTTGATGGGGTGGTGGCCGAAGTGGATATTGAGGTGGGGGAATGGACGACCCCCTCTCCGCCCGCCCTGCCGGTGCCCCCTGTCCTGGATCTGATTGATCCCACCTCCATGTATGTGAGTGCTCCGATGGATGAGGTCGATTCCGCAAGAATTCGCCCGGAACAACCGGTGAGGGTGACGTTGGATCCCTTTCCGGGACAACACTATCGCGGACATGTTCACCACATCGCGCCATATGTTTTAGATATTGAAGAACAGAATCGTACCGTGGCCATTGATGTCGAACTGGATG
This sequence comes from Nitrospiraceae bacterium, assembly GCA_003523945.1. Taxonomy (GTDB): domain Bacteria; phylum Nitrospirota; class Nitrospiria; order Nitrospirales; family UBA8639; genus Nitrospira_E. The sequence continues at coordinate 1,152 of DOFS01000124.1, forward strand.
ACCGGCAGTTTGCGGCCACCTTGCTTCCCGGCACATCGGCCGATGTGGAAGTCATTCTATCTGTCAAAGAGGGTGTGCTGCGTATTCCGACTTCGGCTCTTGTCGAGGGGCAAAGGGTTTTTGTCGTCGAAGGAGAGCTGGTACGGTTGCGGACAATCACTCTCGGGCTAAAAAATTGGGATTTTGTGGAAGTTGTCGATGGCCTGGCCGAAGGTGATCCGGTGGTGATTTCTCTTGATGAGGAAGGCCTGGCTGATGGCGTGCCTGTGGTTGTGCGCTCCACCTCTGAAACCCGGTGATTGAACTTCAACACATTTCCAAGTTGTATGAAATCGGCGGACAGCCTATCTATGCCCTGAGAGATACCAGTGAGACGTTCCACTCTGGAGAATATGTCGCGATCGTCGGTCCTTCCGGTTCCGGTAAATCCACCTTGCTCAACATTATCGGGTGTTTGCTCCGCCCCAGCAGCGGCGCCTATGTGTTAGAAGGGCAGGATATCAGTCAGTTGGATGATCAGGCTCTGAGCCATGTCCGCCAACATAATATCGGGTTTATCTTTCAGTCCTTTCATCTTGTCCCCCGGTTAACCGCACTGGGGAATGTCGCGTTGCCCATGGTGTTTGCCGGGGTCCCCTCGGCTGAGCGTGAGGCCAGGGCACTTGCAGCGCTGGACTCGGTGGGGCTGGCGGATCGGGCGCAACACCGTCCGAGCCAACTGTCGGTCGGTCAACGCCAACGAACGGTTATTGCTCGTGCCATTATCATGCATCCCAAGGTCTTGTTGGCTGATGAGCCCACGGGAAATTTGGATACGGGTTCGGGCCAACAGGTTATGGAACTCCTGGAGTTACTCAATCGCCAGGGGTTGACCCTTCTGGTCGTGACGCATGATCCCAATGTGGCCCGGCGGGCCAAGCGCGTCCTGATGTTAGCCGACGGACGGATCGAGAAGCGATTGGCCCGCAGTGAATTCCCTGAATCGGCGATGCCGTATCCGCAGGGGTCGACGAGAGAGGACGATGCCTCCCGATGATGAGTGAGATTGTACGGTTTGCCTGGTCAGCGCTAACGGGACATCGCCTGCGCACCTCGCTGTGTGTCCTGGGTGTGGCGGTCGGCATTGCGGCGGTGGTGATGCTCACGGCATTGGGTGAGGGAGCACGCCAGTATGTGATTACCCAGTTTACGTCTATTGGCAGTAATTTATTGTCTATTCTTCCAGGAAAAACCGAAACAACGGGGGCCATTCCTCATATGGGCGGCGTGGCCAATGATCTCACGTTACAGGATTTTTTGGCGTTGCAGCGTGAGATTCGTGCGGCTCAATTGATTGTGCCCATTTCCATGGGGACCGAGACGGTCAGCCGTGGGGAACGGAGTCGACAGGTGGCGGTCATCGGCAGTACTCCGGACTTTTTGAAGGCCCGTCAATTGCGGATACAATTGGGGGACACGCTTCCATCCGGGGATGTGGAGCGTGGAAGTGCGGTGGTGGTGTTAGGCAAGACCATCGCGCAGGAACTGTTTCCCGGGCAACAACCCGTGGGTCAGGTGGTGCGGGTGGGAGAGTGGCGAATGCGGGTGATTGGTGTCCTGGGGGAAATTGGGACACAACTCGCGGTTCAAATGGATGAGGTTGTGCTTGTGCCTGTGGCCACGGGCCTTCGTATGTTTAACCGATCATCCCTGTTCCGGATATTAATGAAAGTTCGCTCATCGCGTGATCTTGATGCGACCTGTGTGGTGGCGATCCGGATTCTCACCGAGCGGCATGATGAGGAAGATGTCACCTGTATTACGCAACAAGCGGTGGTGTCCACCTTCTCATCGATTTTACAAACCTTCACTCTGGTGTTGGTGGCCATTGCGGGCATCTCGTTGTCGGTTGCGGGAATCGGAGTGATGAATGTCATGCTGGTGACCGTCTCTGAACGAACCCAGGAAATTGGATTGCTCCGCGCATTGGGTGCGACGCGCGGGCATATTCTCCGGGTATTTTTAGTGGAATCGGTCTTGTTGGCAGGACTTGGCGGATTGGTCGGTCTGGCGACCGGGCTTGGAGTCATGCAGTTGCTGGTGTGGATGTATCCGGCCATTCCTGCCCAAGCTCCCTGGTGGGCCGTCGGGGCTGCCTTCCTGATGTCGGTCGTAATGGGTGGGTTGTTTGGTGTCCTGCCGGCACGACGAGCGGCAAAACTTGATCCTATGGCGGCGTTGCAACGGCGGTAATGATGACACTTCGTGACCTTTTACGGTTTTCCGGCGGAGCCGTGTTAGCCCATCGATTACGTTCGGCCTTATCGCTCCTGGGTATTGCGATCGGGGTGGGCGCGGTGATTCTGCTGACGTCGATCGGGGAGGGGACTCGCTATTACATTCTTTCTCAGTTTACGCAATTCGGGACAAATCTGCTGGCGATCAACCCGGGAAAAACCAAGACCTTCGGGGTTCCCGGCGTCTTAGGTGGCACGACACATAAACTGACCTTGGACGACGCTCAAATGGTGCGACGGATTCCGGGAGTCGAAGCGGTGGTGCCTATGGCCATGGGAGTGGGGCGTGTTGAAGCCGAAGGGTTGGGACGCAGCATTAATATTTTTGGCGTCACGTCTGAGATGCCGGCTGTCTGGCGTTTTTCTGTCGCGCAGGGCTCCTTTTTACCTGTGGAGGATGTGCATCGCACCATGCCGGTGGTAGTTCTGGGCCCAAAAGTGAAACGTGAATTGTTTGGCGATCGGAATCCATTAGGACAAGTGATTAGAATTGTCGGGTATCGTTTTCGCGTCGTGGGAGTCATGGAAGCCAAAGGTCAGGTGTTGGGTTTTGATCTGGATGATGCCGTATATATTCCGGTGGCAAATGCGATGAAGATGTTTAATCTCGACGAGCTGATGGAAATTGATGTGGCCTATGTCTCCGCCCAGGTGGTGGATCAGGTGGTGGAAGAGATCCGGCGGTTACTCACCGACCGTCATCGGGGAACCGAAGACTTTACCATCACCACACAGACAGCCATGTTGGAAGTCTTGGATGATGTCATGAGAGTCGTGACCTTGTCCGCGGCAGGCATTGCAGGGATTTCGCTCATCGTGGGGGTCATCGGGATTTTGACCATGATGTGGATCTCTGTGGGAGAGCGATATGCAGAAATCGGCTTGTTGTGTGCCATTGGAGCCAGGCCCCGTCAGATTTTTTTAATATTTTTGTTCGAATCTATGATTCTTGCGATGCTTGGAGGAGGGTTAGGAGTAATTTTCGGAGTCGTGGGAGCCCTGTTGTTAACCATTATTCTTCCGGGCTTGCCGGTCTATGTTGATGAGCACTACCTCCTTCTCGGTCTGCTTGTGGCCACAGCGACAGGTCTGCTTTCCGGAGTGGCTCCCGCTCGGCGCGCGATCCGGATTGATCCGGTCGAGTCCCTTCATGCCGAATGACCCGCCGGTCGGCTTGGGCCAGTGTCCCGGATTGTATGGAAAGCGGCGGAATCTTACATTTCGGAATAAGATTCGGGGATGGTGAAGCCTTTTCATGTATTGTTTCAAGGAGGTATTGAGAAGGGATGGATTATCTTGGATCTCTCGGCTCACGGGTGCCCTATTGCATGGGGCTCTTGGCAGGTTGTGCTTCCTATCCGAAAGTGTGACTCCCATATGGGTATGCACACAAATAGCGACTGGTCTTTCCAGGTCGGCCGTGATGCATTTAGGAAGAGATTACATGATTCCCTGAATGAACTCTGTGCAGGAAAGTGTTGGAAAAAGGCAGATATGTGGTTGTGGGCGGAGAATGGGCAGACAAACAAAGGAACCCCGCCGGTTCCGCCGGGATTCCTTTGTTGTTATTCGAGTAGTTTAGGGAGCCGCTGCAGGTTGGACGTCTAATATTTTGACGTCAAAGTAGAGTGTTTTCCCGGCTAAGGGGTGATTGAAGTCTAATACCACCACCTGTTCTTTTACTTCCGTGACCGTCGGGTGTACGACCCGGCCTTGCCCATCTTTCCCTTGTAATTGCATCCCGACCTTCCGTGCATCAGGTGGAATTTGATCAATGGGAACTTCTTGAATGGCCTCAGGGTTGACCTCCCCATACCCCTCTGCAGGGGCGACGGTTACCTTTTTGCTGTCCCCCGCCTTCATGCCGTCCAGGGCGGTTTCCAGTCCGGGAATAATTTGGTGAGATCCTTGAGTAAATGTGATAGGTTCCCCTCCGACATTCGTGTCAAGCACCTCTTTGTTTTCCAGGGACAACGTGTACTCCATTGAGATGGACTTTCCTTCAGAAACGGTCATGGGTGAGCCTCCCTCTTGAGATTCTGCCTGTGCAGATGTAGTCATCGCTGAGGCCACCAGCA
>DOFS01000338.1 GCA_003523945.1 Nitrospiraceae bacterium
CGAAATGCAGAAGATTGTTGGAAGTAATTGAGGATCGTTTTAAAAAATGGTGAACTTTTGCAGGGAGTAAAATAACAATGGCGGTACCTGTGTCTCAAATGTACACCGTAGCTCATTATGCCCTTTCACAGCATTTGCGTGGTGTCGATCGGTATCCCCTGGTGCTGATGTTAGAGCCGCTCTTTCGGTGTAATCTGGAGTGCGCAGGGTGTGGAAAAATCCAATACCCGGATCATATCTTAAATCGACGTCTGACGCCCGAGCAATGTTGGGCTGCCGCGGATGAATGTGGTGCCCCCATTGTGAGTATTCCTGGAGGAGAGCCGCTGATTCATCCTGAGATGCCAGCTATTGTGGAAGGGCTTGTGGAGCGAAAGAAATATATTTATCTCTGTACAAATGCCATCCTCCTTGAACGAAAATTGCAGGACTATACACCTTCAAAATACCTCACCTTCAGTATCCATATGGATGGTCTCAAGGAAGAGCATGACCATGCTGTTTGTCGAGATGGCGTCTATGACGTAGCCGTAAAAGCCATAAAAGCTGCCTTGGCCAGAGGGTTCCGGGTGACCACCAATACCACCTTGTTTAATGATGCTGCCCCTGCTCGTGTGAGGAGATTCTTTGATGAAATGATGGCGTTGGGTGTAGAAGGCATGATGATTTCCCCCGGGTATAGTTATGAAAAGGCTCCAGATCAGCATAGTTTTTTGAAACGTGATCGAACGCATTCGTTATTTTCGCAACTACTGGCCGAACGAAAACGCAGTTGGCAGTTCAATCAATCTCCGTTATTCCTTGAATTCCTGATGGGAAAACGGGAGTATGAATGCACGCCTTGGGGAAATCCCACATACAATATTTTTGGATGGCAGCGCCCCTGTTATTTATTGCAGGATGGGTATGTATCCACTTTTCGGGAGTTAATGGAAGAAACCGAGTGGGAGCGTTATGGGACGGGACGGCATGAACAATGCCGTGATTGTATGGTGCATTGCGGGTATGAAGCCTCGGCTGTGAAAGATACCTTCAGCTCCTGGAGGGGGTTTTTTGGTACGGTCAGGGCGACCCTGTTTCCAAATGCTGTCTGAAGTCTCTCTCCCTTCCTCCAATTTTGATTTTCTAGTAATCGTCTCAACGTTTATTTGGGGGTAAAGCTTCATCATGGAATCAGATGAGTCTACAGTGAATATTCCTCAGTCATGGGAAGGTCGACACCTGCAGCCTTCCAATGACAAGGAATTGCACGAAGCCATTGGTTGCGCGTTTGATTATCGAGGCGATGTGACGATTCAACTCAAAACTGGGGAGCAGGTCATGGGGTTTGTATTTGATCGCCAGGATGAGGTTCCACGGCCGTATATTAAGCTATTTCTGCCAGAGGCTCCTGAGCCGCGTATGGTTGCATACCAAGAGATTGACGGGATTGTATTTTCAGGGGAAGATACGGCGTTTGGTCGATCGTGGGAGGACTGGGCCAAAAAGTGGAAGAAGCCTGAGTCAAGCTCTTAACGGCATAGCTCCCGCAACCAGTTCTCTCCTCTCTCCGTTCTCATTTATTTAAATTATACATAAGATTATACAAAGCAGATTTTTCTTGTAATCCTGCACCATGCCGGATGGAAAATTTATTCCTCTTTCGAGTCGTGGGCTGGTGTGTTTTGTCTCTGAAAGTCTAGTCATTGCAAGTGGTCAATCCCACACAAGAACCGAAGAATTTATTGACGGTTGGCTTCTGACTGTGATAGAAGTCCAGAACTTTTTTGGGCTCAAACGACTTCTGTAGCCAAAAAGTTTTGAGATAGGATTGAGGGGATTGCCAGGGGACTTTGTTTCATTGGAAGATATGTGAAGGCTTGCGAAACCTGAAGAATGTACGGTGTACGCATGTGGTGCAATCCCGTCGTTTCGTTCTAGCTATAGTTCTCTCCCTTTGGACTCCTTTTCCGGTCAGTGTGCTTTATGCACTTCAGACGTAGACCATCGCGTTACAGTCGAAGGTCGAACTTGTGGAAATGACGAGGATGGCATTAAATCGGCTATCGTTTCCGTCTGGGATACTCTGGCGGGTATTTCGGTGAAGGGGATCTTAAAAGAGGAAAAGCCGAAAGAAAAATGCGGAATTGAAGCGTTTTGGGTCTTAAGTTTAAGAGAAGCCATGATTTGGTGAGGAATATCGAATATGGCAAACCAAGAATCAGGTAAACGAGGGGGAACAATGAACGAGTTTCAAACAGTAAAAAGTCTTTTAGTCAGTGGTTTGGCCGTCATTGGCCTATCGATGTCAGCATGTGGTGGAGGTGGTGAAGGCCCGCCGCAACCGCCTCCTCCTGCTCCCCCGGAATATGCGGATAAGCATATGCCAGCCGGCTATTGGAATAATCCCGAAATTCTGGAAGAGGGAAAAGCAATTTTTACCGGTCAGCAGAATATTGATGTAAACTGCGCGAGTTGTCACGGCAAAGATGGGAAGCCAGTTAAGGCTGGTGCGCGTGATTTTCGTCGAACAGAGCAAATGGAGCTCTATTCAGACTCGGTATGGTTCTGGCGAATTTCTGAGGGAGTGACAGGGACTAAAATGAAAGCCTGGAAGAGCAAGCTCTCCGAAGATGCTATTTGGAAAGTTATAGCATATGAAGCCACATTCGGGCTCAATGGCAAGGAATGGGATGTGGCGAATAATAAATGGGTTCCGGCTGGAACGGCTGGTGCCGCACCTGCTGCAGAATCACCGGGGTCAGAAGCGCCTGTTGGGGAAATACCTGCTGGCGAAGAGGCTGAAAAAGCTGCAGAGTAATCCAGGAATCGAATGAAAAAGAAGGAGGGCGGGGACCCTTGAAAACACTGAATCGTAGTATATGGATAGTTCTAGCATTGGGCGTAAGTGGTGTGGCTACTGCATTTGGCCAGGTCCCGGATGCTCCGCCTGTGGATTTCCCCTATTCGGGAAATCGAACGGCGGTATGGGTCGTCGCTCAACTTCATATTTTGTTCGCGGCGTTTATTCTGGGTGCTCCGATATTTGCAGTGGTGGCTGAATGGCTTGGGTATAAGAATAACGATCCCAAGTATGATCGTTTGGCCAAGGAAGTCATTAAGGTCACAGTCATCTTATATAGTATGACAGCCTTAACGGGAGGTCTGTTTATCTTTGTCCTGCTTGGGACGTATCCTGACTTTTCGACCTGGCTCATCAAGCATTTCTTCCTTGTGTTTGCGGTGATCTATCCTCTGCTGTTTATCCTTGAAACCATTATTTTATATACCTATTTTTATTCATGGGATTCCATGAAAGGAGCGAAAAAAGGACGGCACATCGCTCTGGGAATTCTTTTGAATATTGTGGGCACGGTGACACTTTTTGTGATTGACGGTCCAACCTCCTTCATGAACACCCCGGCTAAAGCCGCGGGAGATTTATCTTTAGTAGAGTTTATCCAAACGGCCAGCCTGTGGGACAAAATGGCCAATTTCAGCTGGATGCCCCTCAACCTCCATCGGCTGGTGGGGAATGTTACTTTTGGTGGATTTATTGCTGGTTTGATTGCAGCGTATATGTATATGGGATCGAAAACTGACGAGGAACGGTCCTATTATGACTGGATGGGATTTGTGGGGAACATGATCGGAGTGGGGGCCCTGTTGCTCCTTCCTTTCATGGGTTACCTTCTGGCCTATGAGTTGTGTGACTATGATGCCTCCATTTGTCCCTATATGATGGCCGATCAGTTGTCAATGTTCTTTGAGATGCAAGGGGCCATGATTGGTCTGATATTTTTAGCCAGTAATTACTATATCTGGTTGAGTCTAAAACGAATACAGGGTGTTGAGCAGGTACGAATTTCCGGATTCGTCGCTGTGGTGGTGCTGTTAATGCCAGCCCTCATGGGATATACATGGAAAATGTTTCCCCCACCTGAGTGGGAGTCTCTCATTGTCTTAGGGATCCTGGTCGTTCTTCCCGTGGTTCTTAGTAAAGTGCCCGGTCTCAAGAATTTCACGGTGTCAGCATTCACGATGATCAAAGTTGGCTTTTTGATGATTGTGGTGGCCGATGCGATATGGATGACCCCTCATGGCTTCGTCCCCACGCAAGGTTTGGCCACCGAGGAACTGGAGTTACCTTCTTGGGCAAGTGAATTAGCGCTCATGCCAGCGAAGAATGCTGCAGCCTTTACTCTCGTATTCCTGACGGTGGTCAATTATCTCTTATATAACCGGGCCATTAAGCGGGGAACGATCGTTTGGGGGAAAATTGATTTTGCATCCCAGTTCGTCCTTATTTTTCTCGCATTTAGTGTGATTTGGACAATGGGCCTCATGGGGGCCGTCCGCTCATTAACTCGAAAATATTACCATGTCTATAACCTCGTTCCTGATTTTACTCCTGAGGCGTTTACCCCCACCCTGGCCTATTCGGCGTGGTGGATTACTGGGGTGACCATTGTGTTTTACGCTGTTGTGAGTTTTGCTATCCTTGTTACGCTGAAAGCAGGAAGTCCCAAAGCAGTAGGGTCACCGGCGCCGTCCGTGCCGGTTGAAGCTAAGTAGGAAGAATTTCGGAAAGAGGAAACGTATGGCTAAACAAAGCTTCGCAAAAAGTATTCTTAAGAAAACAACGGTTGGTATTGTCGTTGGGGTAATATTGGTTGTGGCGGCCCAGGCCACTCATTTCCCACCAGTCTTTCAGATAATGTTTTTTCTTTATGCGATGCTCGGGTCCCTCGTATTTATCCTCCTGGATGCTCCACCGATGAATCGGTTGGAGGGGGTGAAGGCGGTAGGGGCTTTAGTAGTATTTTACCTTCTGCTTTCGGGTCTCTACATCGCCGGGGCGTCCATTCTTCCGCAATTTGATCCAGAAGATGAGAAGGGGAAAATCGAAAAAGTCTTGAAACTTCGTCGCGCCCAAACGGAGCTTGGCAAAGCCGATGAGTTGATAGCCAGGGCAAAACAATTGGATGAACGAGCTAAAGCGATAACCAAACAACTGAGTTCTCTAGGTGCTGATGCCAAAGTTGAGGTGGCATCTACGACCAGTGCAGCCGGTGGAGGGGCGGCCTCTGGTGATCTCGTGGCCCTTGGAAAAGAGCAATGGGAACTTCAGGAATGCTATAACTGCCATAAGCTATATGGGCAAGGTGGGAAAAAGCGTGGCCCTGAGATGGATAACATCGGTAATCTTATGACCTTTGAGCAATTGAAAGAGAAGATAATAGATCCAAAGAGCTGGAAGGCTGAAGGATTTGATAAGGATTACGAAAAAGGGAAAATGCCTGATAAGTACAAAGATCTTATGTTCCCACAAGAAATTGATGCGCTTGTGGCCTTTCTTGTTACTTTAAAAGACACGTCGGTTAATACTCCAAAGCCGATTAAAATGAACTAATCAACTCTGAGGTTTTCCTCTGACCATGCAACCTAAATTGACAGCCAAAGCATTGTGTGCGGACAAAGAAGTCGGGAAGATTTCTAAGGTCATTGTTGATCCTCTATCCCATGAAATAAGCCATATCATCGTGCGTGGTTTGAATGGGCAGGGAGCCGAACGTCAGGTTCCTATTGGCCAGGTTCAAGAAGTGGTGAGTGAGGAGGAAGTTATCCTTCGATGTTCTCCAGAGGAATTCGATCGATTCCCCTTGCTGGAGCGAGACCAATATGTCACGGTCAAGGAAGTTGAAATCGCTCACCTAGAGGAACATCTGCATGTTGAGCCTGGAGAAATTTTGGTTCCTCTTCCCCGTTTAGAGCAAGGGGTTCCCCGTCGAACTTTTTTTACCAACATGACGCATGCGATTGGAACACTAATTGCGTTGCCATTAGTATTCCCTGTATTGAAGTTCCTCATGAAGCCCATGTACCAGCCTTACGATAATGATTGGTTTTCCGTTGGCAATGTTAAGAAGGTGAGTAAGGAGAATGTTGGGTTTCAGTTCAAATTTACACGCGGGTTTAAAGAGGCCTTTATGCCGGAACAACAAATTGAAAAAAATATTTGGGTAGTCAAGGCGACTCCGGAGGTGCAAAAGGCCGTATACGAGGGAAATGATAGGAAGTTCTTCGATGATAAGGGTGAGGTCATTTGGGTCAATAAGGCCAATTCTCCCTACATTGGCTTTTCGGGGAAATGCCCTCATCTGGGCTGTGGGTACAAATGGAGAAAAACTAAGAACTTTCCAGATGGGGTGTTTTTATGCCCCTGCCATTTGAGCCTTTATGACGAAGCGGGAAAAGTTATCGACGGGCCGGCACCGAGAGCTCTCGATGTTCTTCCTCTGAAGGTTGATGCCGGTGGGGAATTACAAATCATCGATGTTGAGTATAAAGCCGGGGTTAATAAACAAATTCGGCTTCTATAAAAGCCTGGGATGGAATGGTGAAAGGCGCATGAAGGAAGAAATTCAACCCGCGAGTCAACCAAATGCCTTTGAAAAGGTCGTTGAATTTGTTGATGAGCGAGTAGGTCTGAAAAATATACAGGCCAAAATGTTAAATGAGCCAATTCCTGGCGGTTCTCGCTGGGCCTATGCTTTTGGCTCTGTGCTGTTGTTCATCTTTGTGCTCCAAGTCGTCACTGGGATTTTGTTGATGTTCTACTATGTTCCCAGTGCTGACCATGCCTACGCCAGCACCCAGTACATCATTCATGAAGTGGACTACGGGTGGTTTATCCTGAGCTACCATTTTTGGGGATCGTCCGCCATGGTCGTGATGGTATTCGCGCATATGTCTCAAGTGTTTTTATGGGGTGCCTATAAAAAGCCGAGAGAATTGGTCTGGTTGGTAGGCCTGGCATTATTTGGCATTGTCATGGGTTTTGGTTTTACCGGCTATCTCCTTCCCTGGGATCAACGCGCATACTGGGCGACGGTCGTCGGGGTAGAAATCATGGATAAAACTCCACTGATTGGGGATTTTTTGGCTAGGTTTCTCAAGGGAGGGCCGACGCCAGGACAAATGACCCTGAGCCGGTTTTTTGTCATCCATGTCATGATCTTACCGGCGGCATTGGCAGGGCTGGCCGGGCTTCATATTTTCCTCTTTAGAAAGGCCGGGCCTGCCGGTCCGTTCAGGGGCACTCCTGAAGAGATTAAGGCGAAAACGGATTACTTTTTTCCACGTCAGATCTGGAAAGATATTGTGGCCATGGCCACCGTCTTTTTGATCATTTGTTCACTTGCCTTCATCGAGCCGGTGGTGTTGCTGGAGCAAGCGACTCCGGACCCTGGTGATTATCATCCCGAGCCGGAGTGGTATTTCTTGTTTCTATTTCAGTTACTTCGGCTGAAAATCTTTGGTGGCGAATTCGGGCAATTCCTCGGAGCGATGGCCATACCAGGTGCCTTTATGGCCTTTTTGGCCGCGCTGCCTTTTTTGGATACCAATTCAGAGCGAAATATTTTTAAACGGCCGGTGGCGTTGATTGGTTGGACCGTGATCATGGTCTTTATTCTGGTGTTTACGGTATCAGCCATTATTAACCGAGAATTTTTAGACTAATACCTGGAAATATATGTCAAATACGAAGTTAGGGCTTCTTGTTTTTTGGCCTACATTCTGGACCGGATTCCCGATAAAACTGGCTGTCGTCTTGTTGTTGCTTGCGGCACACATGCACCCCTGGGAGGGGTCGGGGCTGTTTATTGTGTTATTAGTTTCTATCCCGGTAGATATTTGGGCGCTTGGTCTTTGTGCAAGAACGGTTTTAATTGACCGGTTGAAGGTTGATCCGCACCCTGGTATTGGCCTGAAACTGTGGATCCGATGGGCCGCCTTCAGCGCTGTGGTATTACCGATCATAAAAATTGTGGTGTCCGCGGTAACGGAAATCGCCAAGTCTACGGTTTCAAGTATTGTTGAATCTATTAAGGAAAACATCTATAACATTCCAGTCGCCGAACAAATAAGTCTCGAGCTGGTTATGTGGGGGAGTGTGGCATCTGTCACGCTCATTCTTTGTATTGTGGGATGGCTCTATGGACTAGGGTGGCTCGCACAACCATTTGTAAAAAATGCGAAGCCGGTCTTAGGGACGGCTGATGATCAGGCCAACTTTTGGGATAGTTTACGTATACCACTCGATCAGCCCCTCCTCTTAACAGCATTTACCGGAGTGGGAGTTGTACTGGTGTTTATTTTCTGGGGTCTCCTGCCTTCTACGACGCCACATCCACATGAAGAATATGTCTATTCTTTCGAAAAAAAGGAAGTGGTTAAAATTGAGCCGCAAAAGGTATTAAAGGAAACGGAACAAGTTCTGGCCAACGCAGAACTGGTAGTGAGCAAGCTTCAGGAGGAAAAGTCAGGAGATTCGGAAACCTCTGGAGAGGCAAGCGATCTTTCACCGAATGCCAAACAGGAAAATAAGATAGAAAAACCCACCGCGAGTAAAAATGGGAAAAAACCATAGGCAGGGTTCGCGGGCTTGGGGGACTAGCCTGAACAATAATGAACGATCGAAGGGGGGCCAGAATGAAATCGGCCGACCAATTAGGAAGTGCAACCATTGGGCAAGGAATGAATAGAATGTCTGGTTTTCTTAAATTCGGAAGTTTTCTAGCCCTTCTTTTTTTCCCGGCTTTGGCCATGGCGGCTGGGGGTGCCGAGACCCAGGCCATGTCGGTGGAATATCGGGATGTCCCTGGAATAGGGAGCCGCAATTTGATATGGATTGTCGCGCAGCAGCATTTGTTGCTTGCTGGCTTCGTTCTCGGAGTTCCAATTTTTGCGTGGGTGTGCGAAGTGGTAGGCTGGAAAACCAAAGAGCCTCGGTATGACAAACTAGCAAAAGAATTTACAAAATTACTGACGTCAGCCTATGCCACCACGGCCCTTTTCGGAGGAATTCTTCTATTCCTTCTGATCGGACTCTACCCAAAGCTGATGGCCTACCTGACGGATATGTTTTTCCCTTCCTTCCTCGTCTACTGCCTGCTCTTCTTATTAGAAACAGCCACCCTCTACATGTATTGGTACGGGTGGGATTACATGCAGGGAAATAAAAAGACTTTTCACCTTTTTTTAGGTTTCCTTCTGAATCTTTTTGCCCTCGGAATCATGGCCGTTCCAAATTCATGGGCCACCTTCCAGGCAAGTCCTGTCGTGCTAGGGGAAGGTGATGCCTGGGCAAGAGCCTGGATGGCCATGCAAAACCCTACATGGATGCCGGTTAACATTCATCGACTCATCGCCAATGTAGTGCTAGGTGGATTTATCGTAGGGGCCTATGCAGGGATCAGGTACCTTTTGGCAGTTTCCCGTGAAGAGCGTGAGCATTACGATTGGATGGGATATGTCGGGAATTTTATTGGGGTGTTCGGTATGTTGCCCCTTCCATTTGCCGGCTATTGGCTTATGCGGGAGGTGTATCAATACAACCAACAAATGGGGATTACCCTTATGGGTGGTTTCTTGGCATGGCTGTTTATCCTTCAGGCCATGCTGATCGGGGTGCTGTTCCTGGGGGCGAACTACTATTTCTGGATGGGTATTACCTACAGAATCCCAGGTTCTGAAAACCAATATAAAAAACCGGTCATGGCGATGTTGATTGTCTTATTATTGTGTCTCGGGATATGGATGACTCCGCATTCATTGGTGGCGAGCTTGGCGGAAGCCCAAAAAATGGGTGGTACTCACCATCCCTTGCTAGGGGTATTCGGTGTGATGTCTGCCAAAATGACCGTATCGAACATCATGATCCTCGTCACATTTATGAGTTTCATTATGTATTGGCGCGCCGGAAAACAGGAAACAGCAGGTTGGGCCAAAGCTGCCAAAGCGATTATGGGAGGGTTGCTGGTCATTGCAGGTATTGCCGTCGTCGTTCTTGGTGTGTGGGGGTATTTTGTCCCGGCCATTATCCGTATTAATTATTTCTCGGTCGCGCAGGTGTTAATTGTCCTGTTCATTATGATTACGTTCACTCCATTAACCGCGGTTTTAATGAAAAGTGCAAAAACGACAACGGAAATGGTGTGGGGAAAAATGCCCATCCGTGCAGGGTATAGCTTGGTCTTAAATGCGGTCATGGTGATCCTCCTTATGTCATTGATGGGATATGCCCGGTCCTCATCTCGGGTGCATTGGCACATCTATGGTGTCATGCGAGATACCTCTGAATATGCCTATTCGCCAGCGTTAGGGTATGCAGCGGCATTTATGTCCCTTAATACTTTTGTGTTTTGCCTGATCGTCGCGTTTATTTTTTGGGTGGCGACCTTGGGAGACAAGGCCAAGGCTCAACCACCAAGGGGATCTACAGTGGGTATTCCTGGCCATTCGGCACCGGCTATGGCTGGTGGTGCACCAAGAGCAGGGGAGAAACTTGAATAGAGATGGAATAAAGAACGACTCAAGAGCCATATACCTTTGGAAAGCATGGGTGAGAAAACATGAGTGAAGTCGCGCTATTGCAAATAATAGGCATGTGTGTCATTGGGGTAGGTATTCTTGTCCTGCTTTTTATTAAGGGCATGTTTCTTCGGGTGCTTGGTTTTGTCGCGATGGTGTTGGGAGCCTTTAGTCTGATTGCCTTGAGCGTTCCACAAATGGCCTCCTTGCCCCCTGCTGTAGAAACATTCGATCTTGCCAGCGTCAAAAGTCCGGATGATTTGGCCTCTATTGGGCAGAAGATATTTTTTAGCAAGGGACAATGTGCCTTGTGCCATTCAATCGGGCCGAGTGAGTCTGCACGGTGCCCTGATTTAAATGGTATTGGAGCAAAGCTGGCTCCTGAATTTCTCTATGAAAGTCTAACCCAGCCCCAAGCTTATATTTACCTGGACTTCAGACATGATGGTGTTCCAAAAGAATATCCCGCACAGATGCCTCATATCGACCAGGATCCTATTGGATTAAGTAAACAGGAAATTTATTCGGTCATTGCGTTTCTCCAAAAAATGAGTGGTGAGCCCATCAGTATCAAAGTGGAGGATATTATGGAAGCCGATCAAAAAACGACCGATTCGTTAAAGATGGCTGCGGTCGCGTCCCCACTGAAATCTCAAATGCAAAATTTGGCGGATCGCTAAAGGGAATAGCCAGGATGAGGAGAACATCATGAAAGGCCCTATTATTAGTGGAGCAGTAATTCTTGCTGGTGTGTTTATATTCCTGAAATTCCTACTTCCGTTATTTACGGCACCTCTTCCAGCTAGTTTAATTTACCTGTATTTGGCCCTAGCCCTGAGCGGCATTATGATCTATGGCACCATGAGTGCTCCTTCGTTGGAAGCGATGATGGGTCCGGTCTATCGGTTTTTATCCGGTCAAGGGCAATCAGGAATGGGCCATATGGCCAGGTTGGCGGTGTTAGTAATGTTCCCGCTTCTGGTTGGATGGCAAACGTACTCCAGTTTAGCGCCAAGCGACCTGCCGCCTGCTGAAAATAGAACCATACATCCTGCGCCTCCTGGGGAGTTTGTTGGTTTGTCAAATCCTTATCCCAAAACACCTGAAAACATTATGATGGGTAAAGGCCTGTATGCCGCCTACTGCTCACCCTGCCACGGAGCCAATTTTGATGGCAAAGGCACAGCGGCACCTGGGTTTAATCCTCCGCCGGCTGATTTTACCGACCCCGGGACCATTGCCCAGTTACAAGAGGCTTATTTGTTCTGGCGCATTAAGAAGGGTGGAGTAGGCTTGCCGGTAGAAGGAATGCCATGGAAATCAGCTATGCCCAGATGGGAAGAGGAATTGCCGGAAGAATTCATTTGGAAAATCATTATGGGTGAATATGATGGGGCACATCAATCCCCACGGACCTGGGAAGAAGAAGAGTAGACTCAAGCCAATCATGCTGTGGATGAATGAGTGGAGAATATGACATGTTGAACGGACTAGGAAGCCTAAGGACCATATCCATTATTGGGCTGTTCGGAGTCCTTGGATTTTCGTCAGCCTTTGCCAGTGAGCCGCCTGCTTCCGAAGAGCCTGGTAGCGTCTCGGTTCGAATGTATCAATTGGAAGGTAGCTTGCCGGTTGATGACCCAAATTCTTCACAATGGGATTCGGTCCCTGGTTCTGAATTTAACCTGGCGCCTCAGGTGCATTGGCCTCCCAGAATCCAGGAAGTGACCGTTAAGTCCGTCAAGGCCAAAGGGGTACATAATGGCCAAGAACTCGCTATTTTAGTGGAATACGATGATCCCACAGAAGATGCTGGGGATGCGGCCGCACTTGAATTTATGGTTGGTGATAAACCGGCCCATTTTGCGCATGGTCAGGAAATGTTGCAGGTTGAAGGTGGTCCGGTCAACATTTGGTTTTGGAAAAAGGAAAGTGGGCAAGCAGTTGATATGAGTGCGAAGGGGTTTAAGACCTTGGAAACCCAACCCCGTCAAGATGTGCAGGGAAAAGGCGTTTGGCAAAATGGCACTTGGAAAGTCGTCTTTTCCCGGTTACTGAAAACTGAGGACGAGCAGGATGTTCAAATCGAACCAGGCGAATGGAAAAGTGTCGCATTTGCTATTTGGGACGGGGCCATTGTGGATGGTCTTGTAAAGGAAAAAGGTGGGCAGAAAGCCGTCTCCACTTGGTGGTATATTCGGGCAGAACCGAGTGCAGATAATTCCATTTTTGGCTGGGTTATTTTGGGATTAGCCCTCGCAGCGGCCTTCGAATTGGTGATTGTAAGGAAACTGAGAAAGGGGCAATCAGTATGAAACGGGTAGCGGGAGGCGGTCGCGAGATAACAGTCATCGGGTTGGCCGTGATCGGATTTACCTTCACGCTATTTTCTGGGTGCGCACTTTTTGAGGATGAAAGAACCGCCAAGGGTCGAAAGCTCTATAACCATTATTGTAGTCATTGTCATGGGGAAACCGGACAACAGGGAGAAGGTTTCAACTGGGAGCACATGTCGGATCCCAGACCTAAAAATCTTGCATCCAATGCGGAAATGTCCACATTCAGTGATGAAGAGATTTTCCATACGATCTATCGGGACATGAAAGATACTACCGATCCCAAAGTATTAGATGACGATGACTACTTTGCCGTTCCTACCATGCCGACATTTAAGTACACGTTATCGGAAGAAGAAATCTGGTCAATTGTGGGTTATGTTCGGACGCTTCACGGAATGTCGCTGAGCTATGATTTTGAAGCCAGAAAAAAGGAATTAGACGAGGCATTTCAGGCGGCACAGCAAGAGATGGAAACGGCAAAGGCAGCTTTTGAGGCCGCATCGGAGAAAGCAGAGGCCGCGCAGGCTGCTTATGAAGAATCGTTGACTGACGAGCAGCTTGAGAATTACGAACCGGAAGAAGTCACAATTCCAGAAGAGGAAGTGTTTCTGGCAGCCAATGAAAAATATGAAACGGCGAAATCCGCCGTAGATAATTTTTTAAAGCGTCCCAAAAAGGCCCAAGTATCTCGACCTGATCTTTCCCTGCCTGAAGAGGAACGCGCGGTCCAAGCTAAGCTGGGAAAACAGTTATATAACGATAAATACGGATGTCAGGGATGTCATAGTCTCAACGATGAAGGTGGGGTTGTGGGCCCTGCATTGGACCGAGCAGGTTTTCGACTCAACCCTACCTGGGTTTATCGGTGGATTCTGTATCCTCAAGCCATGAAAAAGCATACCAGGATGCCGAATTTGGGGATTTCAGAGCCAGACGCAAAGGCTCTTACGTATTATCTAGAGACTCTCCAAGCCCCAAAGCCTGAAAATCCTAGCTCCCCGTCGGAGTAAGCTTCATAAGTTTCTTCTTTCCTCCTCGAGGAGTGTCTTCTCAGGCTGACGATAGCCAACAGGAGGTACTCTTTGCCGGTTTTCCTCTGTCATTTGAATGAAATAATGGGTTAAGTGTTCTTGATGAGTTTGGCAGGCAGTAATTTAAAAAACGAAGATGTGTGGGTGGAAGTCTGATTGTGTAATTTGCCCATGCAAACAAAAATGGAAGACGGTTTGTTCCTCTTCTCCAACCTGTGTTTCTATGGGAGTCCCAAAAATATTCCAACTAAAATAAGGAGGCCAATCCAGATATGTTGTTGGAATAAAGAGAAGGCCTGCTTTCCTGAAATTTCTGAACGAAGAAGAATGACTTGGTAGCCTAAGATGAAGGCAACTCCAATCAAGGTCATTGAGTATTCAATCCCTAGATCATTGATCCTGGCTACCAGGGCCAAAAACCCCAGCATGAATAAACCGGCAAGCCCTACCCACAACCAGGTGAATGAACCAAAGAGAATGGCGGAGGATTTGACTCCTATCCTCAGGTCATCATCCTTATCTTGAATGGCATAAATCGTATCGTAGACCATCGCCCAACATACGGTTGCTGCGAAAAGGAACCAGGTTGACAGTTCCAATTCGTTGCGAACAGCAGCCCATGCCATGACGCCACCCCACCCAAACGCTAATCCTAACATTAATTGAGGAATATGGATGAAGCGCTTACAAAATGGGTATACACCGGCAAGCAGCAATGCCACAGGACTCAGAAGAAGCGTCATGGTATTTAGAAACCCTAACAATATGGCGGCAAACCCAAGCAAGATGGTCAGAAACCCCAATGCCTGGAAGGGCACTAATTGGCCTGAGGCTAAGGGCCGATGTTGTGTTCGTTGAACTTCACGATCGAATGACCGGTCAGCCAAGTCATTCATAATGACCCCTGCGCTTCGCATGAGGAATGATCCAATAATGAAGATGAAAAGCAGCTTGAAGGTTGGCCAACCCTGTGATGCAAGAAAGAGGGACCAAAGCGTTGGGAAGAGTAAGAGCAGAGTCCCGGTTTGATTGAATAACCGGATCAGATTGGCAAACGCGACGGAAGAAGACATGGGGGTATCAGATATGACTAAAAAGACAAATGAAACGCATGACGTGACCTGAAAATTGCTAAATCCGTCCTATGAGAATAAATAATTCATGAGATCTGGTCACACCTGTATGTAGATGCCATGACTCAGGAAAGCCCGCAATGTTATTTCACGGTAAAGCGTGCGATACAGAGGATTCGATCCGGTTCTTTCGAAGGGGCAACCACGATCATCCACTCGCCAGTGTGTATACCCGGATGAAGTGATTTCATACTCCACATGCGATAGCCGGGAGAAGGTTGAATGGGGATGTTCACTTCTGAAATCTTGGTCCATTTCCCGTCAGTTTTGTGGTGCCAGCTGTGACGAATTTTTCCTTTTGTGGTTGCTTCGACCTTGGTCCAAAACATCACTTGGGAGGTTTGTGAAGTCTGAACCACCGGAATTGCCGCTTGTCCATTTTTATCTTTTTCGCAGTAGGCCGGAGGTTTGAAAATTCCCTCTGGGGTTCTATTTTTCACCTCTTCTGATAAAACGACTTTCTTGACAAAAAAATCAGACTGTGCCAACGCAGGTGTGATCATTAGGCCAAGCAAGAGTCCGATCCCTCTAAATATGTGCTCTATTCGGTCAATCACCTTCAGTTCTCTAATGATTTGGGAGACAAGGCCAACCCCAGAAACTAAAATATACCTGTCTCCTTGTCAATGGAAAGCAGGAAAGGAGTCTATTTGAGCCTCACTCTCTCATGTTTGGCCTGGCTCCTTAACAAATTCGAAGAGAGGCAGGGTGTCTTGCAAGTTGACGTTGCCAAGCAACGAAAGGTATAAACGACCACAAAGATAGCCTTCCAAATTCGTGCTTCAGTTCGGTCTAGGTATTGTAGTTTTTTCCTTCCAATGTGAGCCGGCGTAGCTCAGTGGTAGAGCAGCTGATTCGTAATCAGCAGGTCGGTGGTTCAATCCCACTCGCCGGCTCCAGCCAA
>DOFS01000496.1 GCA_003523945.1 Nitrospiraceae bacterium
TAGGTATTGTAGGGACTATCTACCGACAGATCGGCTTTCCGAATATTTCCATCAAATGATTCGAGGGCGTAGATGACGGTGGGATCGCTCTGCAAGGGAATGCCACGCCGGAGACGATTATGAAATACGCCGGAAACCAAGGGTCGTTCGACCGCCAGCCCCGTTTCCTTTTCCACCACGGAGGCTAGGGTCAACACCTCTTGGAGGGTCATGCCCATGACCGTTGCCCGATCTTTGAGCTCTGGAATCATCACATCATGAAACCGGTTAACAAATGTTCGAATGATCGATTCCGGCGGAGTAAAGCGAGAAAAGTGGTAGGTATCAGGAAAGAGATAGCCCTCCAGAGTTGGTGCCCGTACGTTCAGGCTCTGAATAAAATCCGGATCACGGCTTAATCGAAAAATATCCTCCTTAAGGGCAAGTCGTTTCTGATCAAGGATGTCGGCGATTTGTGCAACGTTATAGCCTTCTGGAATGGTAATGGCATAATGATACACTTCGCCTTTCACAATTTTGCTCAGCAATTCGGTAGGTTTCATTCCCGCATGCAGCTCATATTCTCCGGGAATAATGTTGCGATCAACCCGCTGCACGCGACCCAAAACGTTGAAAAACCATTCCGACTCAATCAAATGATGTTGATGAAGAATGCGGGAAACCTGAATAAAGGGAGTACCGGGAGGGATCTCGACGAGTAGCGGTTGGATGGGTCCATTGATGGGTTGATTCATCCACAAAAACCCACCCATGATCAAAAGTACACCCGATAAAAGGCCTACCACTTTCCGGCGAACACGGATCACGTCACGACGTCCCCTTTCCTACTTCCCCTAGTTGGTCCATGGGGGGACATTTCAACCGCATCATCAGGCTGTCAGAAGTTGGCTCCTCCGTCTACTCACCTACTTGTGAGGCGACATAGTCGTACACGCTCTGCAATGCCGAATCTAACTGTTCCGGTTGGTTGCCTCCCGCCTGAGCCATATCTGGTCGCCCGCCTCCAGACCCTCCAACGAGTTGAGCCACATGCTGAGCCACTTTTCCCGCAGGTATTTTTTGGGACTGTTCTTTTCCCACAATGACCAACAACGAAACTTTTCCTTCTTTGACGGACCCCAGAACTAAAAGCCCCGAAGACACTTTGTGACGAAGCTTATCGGAAAAGTTTCGTAACTCCTGGATAGTCAGACCATCGACCCGTTGGATTAGGATCGGCATTCCCCCTATTTCCCGAATCGACGCTTCCTGACCGGCACCTTGCTGATCAAGCAATTTTTGTTTGGTACGCTCTAATTCGCGTTCAGTATCCCGAAGTGTCCCGACAAGTTTCTTGGCTTTTTCAATGACCTCACTGGGACTGGTTTTGAACACTGCGGCCAATTCTCTCCATTCGGACTCCTGATGCTGAACCTGAGCTAAGGCCCCTTCGCCAGTAAGCGCCTCAATCCGCCGGACACCTGCCGCAATACCCCCTTCGGAAACGATACGAAACAGACCGACATCTCCAGTGCGGGCACAATGTGTACCCCCGCATAATTCCTGACTGAAGGAACCCATTTCGACTACCCGAACCTGCTCACCATACTTATCACCAAAAAAAGCCAAGGCTCCTCGGCTCAACGCATCCTGGATTCCCATTTCTTCGACGTGGACAGGCATGTTCTGGCGGATTTGCTCATTAACCAGTTCTTCAATTTCTTCGATATTTCGGGAGGTCAATCCTTTGAAGTGGGAAAAATCAAATCGCAACCGATTCGGGGCCACCAAAGACCCATGTTGCTTTACATGGGGACCTAAAACTTCCCGCAATGCGGCATGCAGAAGATGAGTCGCCGTATGGTTACGTGCCGCACTCTGTCGTAAATGACCCTGTACTGTCCCGGTAAGAACATCGCCGACATGGACAGTTCCTTCGAGGACCTGCCCTTTATGGAGAAACCACCCCTTCGCCAGCTTGGTGGTATCTTGAACGACAATTCTTGCCGACGGACCCACCAATGTTCCTTGATCCCCGACCTGTCCACCCCCTTCAGGATAAAATGGGGTCGTATCCAAGACACACTCCACCATCTCTCCCTGCTTGGCCTCCTTGATGACATGCTCGTCCTTCACGAGAGCAAGGAGCCTCCCCCTGTCTTCCTGGCGGGCATAACCCACAAATTTCGTCAAAGGTAACTGTTCGAGAGCATTCACCAGTTCGCTTCGAGAATCCGTCAGGCTAAACCTCGCAGTTTTTCTGGCTCGATCACGTTGCGCCTCTAGCGCCTGTTGATAACCGGCATGGTCGACGGCCAGCCCTTCTTCTCGGGCAGCATCTTCCACCAAATCAAGCGGGAACCCGTACGTATCATACAACTTAAAGACCGCTTCCCCCTCTAGGACTTGACTCCCCTGTTGCTTGGCTTCCGCCAGGATTTGATTAAGAAGAGGCAAGGCTTGTTCTAAGGTTCCAATAAACCGAGCTTCCTCCCCCTGGACAATCTCCGAAACCGTATCCTTCATTGAACGAAGATCCGGGTAGACCGAATCCATATGATCAACCACAGAGGATACGAGATCATATAAAAATTCTCGCTCCATACCTAATAACCGACCATGTCGTGAGGCTCGACGCATAATACGTCGCAGGACATAGCCACGCCCCTCATTCGACGGCAACACGCCTTCAGTGATTAAAAAGGTCATTGCCCGCAGGTGGTCCGCAATCACCCGCATCGACCGATCAGCCGTTGGGGAGGCACCATACACCTGGCCGGTGCTCTTCCCTATCCGTTCCAAAATAGGGATGAACACGTCGCTATCATAATTTGACGCGACTCCTTGAGTCACCGCTGCCAGCCGCTCTAACCCCATCCCAGTATCAATACTGGGCCTGGGTAGAGGATTGAGCGTGCCACCGGTATCCCGATCAAATTGCATAAACACCAAATTCCAAATCTCGAGATATCGATCGCAGTCACACCCAACGGCGCAAGTCGACCGACCACAACCGAATGCTTCACCTTGGTCTACAAGGATTTCGCTACAAGGACCACAGGGACCCGTCTCCCCCATTTGCCAAAAATTATCTTTTTCACCCAGACGGACAAGACGACTCTCCGAGATGCCCATTCGGGTATGCCAAAGATCATAGGCTTCCTGGTCATCACGAAACACCGTGACCCACATTCGATCAGTCGGCAGACCGGCAATCTGAGTGAGAAATTCCCATCCAAACGCAATCGCCTCTTCTTTGAAATAATCTCCAAAAGAAAAATTGCCCAGCATTTCAAAAAACGTGTGATGGCGGCGGGTAAATCCCACATTTTCCAAATCATTATGCTTGCCCCCGGCCCGCATACATTTTTGAATGGAGACGGCCCGGCTATACGGGCGGGACTCCTCACCCAAGAACACACCTTTAAATTGGTTCATGCCCGCGTTGGTAAACAATAGAGTAGGATCTGCCTGTGGAATCAGTGGCCCACTGGGAACCACTGTGTGCCCACGGCTCGAAAAATAGGTCACAAAGGCCTGCCGAAGTTCAAGTGACGTTGCAATCATATCAATAGTGTTCGCTCAAGATGATTTTGCCACCCCGCCAGGTCAGTCACGATCCCCTGCTGATTTTTTTGAATTCGAACTGACCGGCGCTGATGATTCCTCTTTTTTTTGAGGCTCCCCGGAGAGGCCATAGCTGTTTCGTAATTGCGTGTCGATGTCCTGGGCAATATCCGGGTTACTTTTCAAAAAGGTTTTAACCGCCTCCCGGCCCTGACCCAGCCGTTCCTCCTTATACGAATACCAGGCTCCGGCTTTATCTACGATTCGACGCTCGACGCCCAAATCCACTAATTCGCCGACTTTGGAGATGCCTTCAGCAAACATGACATCAAATTCGGCTTGTTTGAAGGGTGGCGCCATTTTATTTTTAACCACCTTCACCCGCACACGACTTCCCATCACTTCCTGACCCTCTTTAATCGATTCAATCCGGCGAATATCCAACCGCACTGAAGAATAAAATTTCAAGGCGTTGCCGCCGGTCGTGGTCTCGGGATTACCAAACATCACCCCAATTTTCATGCGAATCTGATTGATAAACACCACCGAAGCTTGGGATTTTGAAATCGCCCCGGTTAATTTTCGCAAGGCCTGGGACATTAATCTCGCCTGAAGCCCCATATGAGAATCTCCCATTTCCCCTTCGATTTCGGCACGAGGAACCAGGGCTGCAACGGAATCAACGACAATGATATCCAACGCCCCGCTTCGGACCAGCGTTTCGGCAATTTCCAGGGCCTGCTCGCCCGTATCAGGCTGGGCAACCAGCAGATCATCGGTTTGCACCCCAAGCTTTTTAGCATAGGTGATATCTAAGGCATGCTCGGCATCGATAAAGGCTGCCGCCCCGCCGGCTTTCTGGGCTTCGGCAATGGCATGCAGGCACAACGTGGTTTTCCCAGACGATTCCGGCCCGAACACCTCAATGATTCGACCTCGAGGCAACCCTCCGATGCCCAAGGCCATATCAAGCCCGAGAGACCCCGTCGAAATGGCGGGAATATCACGAGGAACGTCTTCCGTCCCCAGCTTCATGATTGCCCCTTTGCCAAATTGCTTTTCAATTTGGGTCAGGGCCAAATCCAGCGCTCGTTTTTTTCCGTCTTTTTGGGTCTCTTTTTGAGGAGCTACGCGTTCTGCCATTGGGTATCCTTTTGTTCAATATTCCTGAGCATGCAAAGTGGCGGCTATCTTACCCCACACTCTTGAACAGGTAAATGCCTAACTAAATATGTGGTCCAGGCTCATTTAATGGGACCGTCCTCAAAGCCGTATATTCCGCACCGAATTGACTCACCTCACTACGAAAAAGTGTGATCCGGTCAACATGGAGCATCCCAAGATCCTGAGGTTGCTCCAGTAAGCCGGAATGAGTCAGTACGCCACCCACCTGAGAATTGTCATGTTTAATCCTGGCCAGGGTCAAATGAGGGAAATAGGGTTTGACCTCAGGAGGAAAGCCCAACGGTTCCAACGCACCTTCGATTCGTGAAACAAGATTGAGCAGGGCGGAAATGTCCCCGGTACATCCGATCCACAGTATCCGTGGACGTCGAAGATGCGGAAAAACCCCCAGCCCCTGAACCTGTAATGTGAGAGGAAGCTGACTTGTTCGGATAGGCTCAATGGCAGTCAAAACCAGTTCCACCATGGAAGCGTCCACATATCCAAGGAATTTCAGTGTCAGATGAATCGACTCGGGGCGAACCCAATTGACCATTGGTAAGCTTTCTCGCAGCTGACGTTGTAGTTCGACCACTTTCCGGCGCAAATCCAAGGAAAGTTCCACAGCAAGAAAGACTCGCAGACTCTTCTGTTTAGAATGCAGCTTCATTGGCGTACCGTCGGATCAAATCCAAAACAGCCTGAGATGTCTTCAATATAATTTCCGCTCGATCCCCATG
>DOFS01000494.1:0-1587 GCA_003523945.1 Nitrospiraceae bacterium
ACTCCCCCGTTGACACGGTTCCTTGTATTGAATTCACCGGCGGTCATGACCCCAACTCTTCTATGGCAGACTGCGATCTTGTTGTCCCTTTTGACAAATTCCCACGGCCTGAGATTCATCCATCTCCTTAATCGGCCATTGGTTTAATTTACTGGATGAATGAGGGAAAATTTTTCCTCCTCATCATTTTTCCTGGTTGGGGAAAAGAATGGATTGTGAAACGTGAGTCGTCCGATGGAAAGAACAGAAGCAGGTTCTGGTTACACCCACCTTAAGAAAAAAAGATGGCGCAGTCATATGGTCCAAACGATGAGATCACATCAGTTTGTGAGAAATTGTTGAAAGTTGTTTTTCGCATGGTCAGAAATTCTCGAAAAAAATGGCCGAGGATTTAACCTGGACAACAGAAAAGCCGAGAAACAGAACTGGAATGCTGCTAAGGGGTAGCGCTCCTATCTTATTGTAAACAAAATTGTTCGAAGGTCCCGGAAGGATAGGCGAATTTGAGTCGCGACAAGGTAGGCATACCGGTAGGCACACTCATCAGTCGAGTGGGGCGGATGGGACGGGTGGGGAATATCCGCAGGCAAGCTTGTGAGACCATTTGTATGAGCACACACGTTATTGAGGATCTCTAACTCTTTACTTCATGCCATTACACATTCAAAAGTTACTGATCGGTGTGGTGGTGGCAGGACTGGCCCTGATCGGCTCGGGTTGTGCCGTCATGCCGACTCCACTCACCCAGGATGAAATTCAACAGCGGGTCCAAGAGGATCTGACCCTCCTCACAGAATTCCAGGAACCGGTGGTTCGTCCCATTACGCTCTTTGAAGCGATGGCTCGGGCGTTGAAATATAATTTAGAAACACGGGTGCAGGGCTTAAAGGAAATGGTGACACATCGGCAACTGGATCTGGCGCATTACGATATGCTGCCAAAGGTGGTCGCTGACGCGGCCTATAACGGACGCAGCAATTTTTCCGGGGCAAGCAGCCGGTCATTAGAAACAGGCCAACAATCACTCGTGTCCTCCACCTCGGCCCAAAAGAATATTTTCACCTCGAATTTGACATTGAGTTGGGATGTGTTGGATTTCGGCCTGTCCTATGTGCGCGCCCAACAAGCCGCGGACGATGTGCTGATTGCTGAAGAAGATAAACGTCGTATTGCCAATCGGGTCATTCAAGATGTCCGATCAGCTTTTTGGAAGGCCGTGGGTGCGGAGCGGGCGTTGGGACGGCTGGCTTTCCTTCAAGATTGGGTGTCAAAGGCGTTGGGTGAAGTGCATCTGATCCGGGAACGGGCGCTGGCGGATCCACTTACCTCACTGCAATATGAACGAGAACTTCTGAGTGCGCAACGGGAAATTCAACAGCTCTATCAGGAATTATCGTTGTCACGCATTCATCTCGCCGAACTGATGAACCTGGATCCCGGCGAGCCCTATGAACTGGTGGTGCCGGACCATCCACCCCTTGTGTCGAAAGTCGAGGAGAAGCTGGAGGATTTGGAATACCGCGCACTCCTGAATCGTCCGGAACTGCGAAAAGTCGACTACCAAAAACGCATTAACGCCAAAGAAAC
>DOFS01000494.1:1730-2335 GCA_003523945.1 Nitrospiraceae bacterium
AATCTCAATGTGTATTTCGGGGGGAATTATGATAGCAATAATTTTCTGTTTCATAATAATTGGCTGAATTACGGAGCCAAGGTCAGCTGGAATTTGTTGAATGTGTTCCGGCATCCCGTCCGCCTGCAGGTCATAGACGCCCAGGAGAAGGTGCTGGATATGCAAAGCCTGGCGTTGACGATGGCTCTGATGAGCCAAGTTCATGTGTCGGTCGCGCAATATCACGCAGCGATGAAGGATGTGGCCACCGGGAAACGGTATCTCGACACCCAAATGGCCATTGCCGACCAGGTTCAACGGGCCTGGTCCCTGAATCGTCTGAGTGAACATCTGGTCATTCGGGAAAAGGTGCAAGGATTAGTGGCCGAATTACGGTATGAATCGGCTCTGGCCAAATTGGAAGTGGCCTATGCCAATGTGTTAGCGGCCATCGGAGAAGATCCCTTCCCTACGGATATCTCCGGGGACGGAGTCGGAGAATTGGCGGCGGCTTTGCAAGAACGTTGGGAATTGCTGGAACGCCCCGAAGTATTCACGCAGGTTCATCAACCTGACACTCAATCCCAGGAGACGGAGGTTCAACCCCAGGGGGAAGACGCCCAACT
>DOFS01000494.1:2504-3253 GCA_003523945.1 Nitrospiraceae bacterium
AGACGCGCAACCTGAGGAAGCAGACGCCCAACCCCGGGAACCTGACACTCAAACCCAAGAGAGAGCCAACCCATGAGACATCGACATCCTTTCCACATCCTGTGTTTGGTCCTGAATCTGGTCCTGCTGCTTTCAGGGGTAGGTCTGGCCAAGGAGGCAGGACGCAGCGGTTTGCCCTCATCGGATCTTCAGACCGTCCGGGGCATTGTGAAACCTGTTGTCGAGGCCGTGGTTGCCAGTGAAATCCAGGCCTTGGTGAGGCGGATGCCGTTTCGAGACGGGGACACATTTAAGAAGGGCGATCTGCTTGTCGAATTTGAATGTGCCAAATATCGGGCGGAATTGTCGGCTGCTCAAGCTGATTTGGATGCACGGCAAAAGACGGTCATCAATAATGAAGAGCTAGCCACTCTCCATGGGATTGGCCGGCTGGAAGTGGACATCTCGCAGGCCGAACTGAAAAAGGCTCAAGCGGTGCTCAAAAGGGCCCAAGTGATTGTCCAAGGTTGCCGGATTCCTGCGCCCTTTGCCGGACAAGTGGTCAAAACGTTGGTGCATCCATATGAAAGTGTGAATCCGTACGATGATCTGGTGAGTATTGTCAGTAATCAGGATCTGGATATCGAATTGATTCTTCCCTCCTCCTCGCTGCGGTGGATCACCAAGAACATCTCCTTTTCATTTAGTATTGATGAGACTCAAAAGGCCTATCCCGCGGAAGTGGTGGAAATCGGGGCTCGTGTGGATCC